>CAYYMU010000040.1:0-7527 GCA_964472445.1 uncultured Desulfobacteraceae bacterium | reverse complement strand
AATGAAAAAGATCAGTTGCGTATAAACATTGATCAGCTTACCGCTGAACTCAATACAATAAAGCAAAAAAATGTTGCTGATAAGCCATCGCCTGGCATTGAAGAAAAAGTTCCTGCCCTGAAAACAGTTGAACCATCTGTCGGCGAAGAAAAAGAGCAATAAAAACTAAAAATTATAGCCATTATGTTTGATTTAAATTCATATCTTGTCTCAAAAAGTAACTATATAAACACCTTTCTTAATAAACTGCTGGAAGAAACAAAAAATTCAAGCAGAATTATATCTGCCATGAAATACTCTCTTATGGCTGGGGGAAAGCGTATAAGACCTGTTTTGTGCATTGCTGCTGCCGAAGCTGTCAACGGAAAAGGAGATAATGTCCTGCCTGCTGCATGCGCCATTGAAATGATACACACATATTCACTGATTCACGATGATCTTCCTGCAATTGACAATGATATATTAAGGAGAGGCAAACCAACCTCTCATATTGCATTTGATGAGGCCACCGCAGTTCTTGCGGGCGACGCCCTTCTTACGCTGGCATTTCAGACGCTTTCATCAATCGGGCTGAAAAATAAAGATAATGCTTTAAAATGGCTGAGTATTATTAATATAATTTCACGTGCAGCCGGATATAAGGGAATGATTGAAGGACAAATGCGAGATATTGCTTCTGAAAATGTACTGCTAAATTTAAATGAACTCGAAAAAATGCATTCATTAAAAACAGGAGCCCTTATTGAAGCATCTGTTTGTTGTGGAGCAATTATTGAAGACAGCAGCCCTGATCAGATTGACTGCCTTAAAATTTATGCAAAAAATATCGGACTTGCCTTTCAGGTCACAGACGATATCCTTAATGTCGAAGGTGATCCAAAAATAATGGGCAAGGCTGCAGGAACTGATAAAACACGCAAAAAAAGCACCTACCCTTCTATTGTGGGGATTAGTGAATCCAGAAAATTTGTCGAAACACTTGCAGACAATGCATTGCAGGCATTAAGTGAATTTGATAACAAGTCTGATCCACTTCGCGCTATTGCCGGATACATTGTCAAAAGAAAAAAATAAGGAGTCAAAAACATCTTGAGCATACTTGATAATATTAATTCTCCAGTTGATTTAAAAAAGATTTCAATATCTGATCTGCCTGATCTTGCAACTGAAATTCGAAAAGTTATAGTTGATACTGTTTCTAAAACCGGCGGCCACCTGGCTCCCAGCCTTGGAGCAGTGGAACTCGCAATTGCCATACACTATGTTTTTGACACTCCTGACGATAAAATTGTATGGGATGTCGGACATCAGGCATATGCCCATAAACTGCTTACAGGACGAAGAAAACAATTTCATACACTCCGGCAGCACAATGGAATCAGCGGTTTTACCCGAATGAGCGAAAGCCCCTATGATGCCTTTACAACCGGCCACAGCAGCACATCTATATCCGCAGGTCTTGGAATGGCCTGTGCCAAGCATTTAAAGAATCAAACTTCCAGAGTAGTTACAGTTATAGGAGACGGCTCCATGACTGCCGGTCTTGCCTATGAAGGGCTTAACCAGGCAGGAGATATTAATAAGAAATTTATAGTTATATTAAATGACAATGATATGTCTATTGCGCCTAATGTGGGTGCCCTGTCTTCGCTATTAAGCCGTACTTTTTCAGCAAAATATCTGCAGGACTTAAAAAAAGAGCTTGGAATTTTTCTTAAATCAATGCCGAAAATCGGAGAGGATTTATATCAATTCGTTAAACGTTCAAAAGAATCCTTTAAGACTTTTATTACACCTGGAATGCTGTTCGAAGCCTTTAATTTTGAATATTTTGGCCCGATACAAGGACATAAACTGGACCAGCTTATTAAAATACTTAATAATATTAAAAATATCGATGAGCCTGTCCTGCTTCATGTTATAACAAAAAAAGGAAAGGGATATCCTCCTGCTGAAAAAAATCCTGTTTATTTTCATGGAGTTGGATCTTTTGATATTGAAACCGGAAATAGTATTAAAAAAGAAAAAACTGTTCCAACATATACCGAAGTTTTTGGCACGGCAATGGTTCAATTAGCCAAACAGAATAAAAAGATTGTTGCTGTTACTGCGGCCATGCCTGAAGGTACAGGACTTGTTGAATTTGCAAAAAATTACCCTGACCGGTTTTTTGATGTCGGAATAGCCGAACAGCATGGTGTGACATTTGCCGCTGGAATGGCTACAGAAGGACTCAAGCCTGTTGTAGCCATTTATTCCACCTTTTTGCAGCGTGCATATGATCAAATAATCCATGACGTTTGCATTGAAGCCCTTCCCGTTGTTTTTGCGCTTGATAGAGGAGGTATTGTGGGTGAAGACGGCCCGACCCATAACGGGCTGTTCGATTTTTCTTATCTCAGAATTCTTCCAAATATGGTAGTTATGGCGCCGAAAGATGAAAATGAACTTCGCCGGATGCTGCTTACCGCAATTACCCATAATGGTCCCATAGCTTTTCGATATCCAAGAGGAAGAGGAACAGGTGTGGAAATTGAGGAAAATATTAGTCCCATATCTATTGGAAAAGGAGAAATCTTAAGACATGGGCAGGATATTCTTATTCTGGCTATTGGCAGCTCTGTCTGCGAAGCTCTTTCCGCGCATTCAATATTAGCTGAAGAAAATATAAATGCAACAATTGTAAATTGCAGGTTTGTAAAACCGATTGACAGTAATTTAATATGTTCTCTGGCAAAAAAGATACCACGCATAATAACCGTTGAAGAAAATATGCTTCAGGGTGGTTTTGGAAGTGCTGTTCTTGAATGCTTAAGCGACGAAGGTATAACAAATTTTCATCTCAAACGTATAGGCATAGCAGATATTTTTGTTGAGCATGGGCCGCAGAGTTTTCTAAGGACAAAATATGGTTTAAATGCAGATGCCATAGTTCATACTGCCAAGAAAATGTTTGATTCGTAGCGTGATTATAAACACTTAAATTTGAAATTAACCAATGCCCCTCAAAAACAGACTTGACCTTATACTGGTTGAAAAAGGTATTGTTAAAAGCCGGCAACGAGGCCAGGCCTTAATCATGGCGGGAAAAGTATTTGTAAACAATCAGCCCGTAGACAAGCCAGGCACACTTATATCAGAAAATGATGATATAATTATCAAGGGAGCTGACATGCCCTATGTAAGCAGGGGCGGTCTAAAGCTGAAAGAAGCTGTTCAATCTCTTAATATAAATATTTTCGGTTTTGTATGTCTCGATGTAGGTGCCTCAACAGGGGGTTTTACAGACTGCCTGCTTCAACATGGCGCAAAATGCGTTTATGCAGTTGATGTAGGATATGGACAGTTAGCCTGGAAACTAAGACAAGACCCCCGTGTGGTCGTCATAGAGCGTACGAATATTCGGTATATGCCTGCTGAAATGATTCCCGTGCCTGTTGATCTTATCACCATAGATGTATCCTTTATTTCTCTTAAAATAGTTGTTCCATCGGTTCTGAAATTTTTGAAGAAAAACGGGAGAATTCTTGCTCTTATAAAACCTCAGTTTGAAGTAGGAAAAGGGAAAGTCGGAAAAAAAGGAGTCGTTCGTGACAAAAAAATGCATGACATGGTCATAAAAGATCTTTCAGCTTTTTTTTTAAAAACCGGTTTGTCATGTGAATCTGTTGTTCCGTCTCCAATACTTGGTCCAAACGGAAACAGAGAATTCATTATTTCCTTAACCAGTTGATGGCGTCGCAATATGACCTTTTTACTTAGCCGTCCGCAGTTAAATTCGTGACTTTCAAATAACTCAACTGTAGTTTTTGCCGGTTATCGCATCAGTTATAATTAAATTAAAACCAGAAAAAACTCATGTATAACAAATCGTAAACAAAGAACCGGCCATAATAAAAACAGCAATTATGCTGATGATTTAATCTTTTATTAATAACAATATATCAACAGGTTCTTTGCTAACGATTTTTAATACATTCAAACAGTTTTCTAATTTTAATTTAATCATAACTGAAGACTGATTGCTCAAAAGTTATTCTGGTTTCAAATGCTGCAAAGCGGCATAATCTAGCTTTTTACGAGTTCATCACTTGTTGATTGACTCGTAAAACTTAACACCCGGCACTTGATATGTTTCATAAAAACACGTATAAATGTTTTTTGATAACTCTTGCTTTTTGTGAGTTTAATATATATAAATTTTAATTTTGGGTTCTAAAACTGTAGCAGCTGAAATACAATTTTAAATTTTCAAGTAGAGAGGTGCTTAAATGGGTGAATTTGAATTCTCAAAAAACGTTGTTCTTGTGTCCCACGCCGGAGCCGGCAAAACATCTCTTGCCGAGGTGATGCTTTTTAATTCAGGTACAACAAAAAGGCTTGGCCGTATTGAAGACGGTAATACAGTAATGGATTTTGAACCGGAAGAAATTAAACGAAATTCAAGTATAAGTACTGGATTCTACGAATTCCAATGGAATAAAGATTCTATAAACCTCATCGACACTCCAGGTGATCAAAATTTCTTTTCAGATACAAAAAGCTGCATGCAGGCTGCTGACGGAGCAGTCGTGCTGATTGATGCTATAGATGGTGTTAAGGTTCAAACTGAGCAGGCATGGGATTTTGCTGAAGAATTTAATCAGCCTTGTGCTATTTTTATTAATAAAATGGACAGGGAACGTGCAGATTTTTTCAGAGTCTTCAAGGAGGCATCTGAAATATTTACACCAAAACCGATTATACTGCAGCTGCCCATTGGAGCAGAAGCTGACTTCAAAGGCATAGTCGATCTTGTTGCCATGAAAGCATACACCTATAATGAACAGGGTGAGTCAACAGAATGTGATATTCCTTCTGATATGCAGGATATGGCAAAAAAAGAAAGAGAAGAACTGGTTGAAAATATTGCCGAGGCAGACGATAATCTGCTTGAGCGCTATCTTGAAGGAGAATCACTGTCTGATGATGATATAAAAAAAGCCTTAAAAAAAGGTATCTTATCAAGAATATTTGTACCCGTGCTTTGTGGATCAGCCACAGCCAACATCGGAGTTGATCTTTTCTGTGATTTTATTGCCGGCTCCATGCCCCTGCCCTTTGAAAGAAATTCTTTTTCCGGCACAGACCCCGAAAATGGAAACGAAATTGAACGCGCTCCTGACGCAGATGCTCCTTTTTCGGCCTTTGTTTTTAAAACTGTTGCCGACCCTTATGCAGGTCGTCTTTCAATATTTAGAATTGTCTCAGGAACCCTTGGAGGAGACGGAACTTTTATTAACGTAAATAAAGATACAAAAGAAAAGTATAACCAGCTTTTGAAGCTTGCCGGAAAAGAGCAAAAATCAGTAACAGGTGCTTCAGCCGGTTCAATTGTTGCGGTTGCCAAGCTTAAAGACACCATGACTGGAGATACGCTCTGCGACGAAACCAGCAAGATAAAGTTTAACTGTACAGAGCCTCTTACACCACTTATTTCTTTTGCAATTGAGCCAAAAACAAAGGGAGATGAAGATAAAATATTTGGCTCTCTTTCAAAACTTTTAGAAGAGGATCTTGCCCTGAAACTCACACGTAAAGCCGAAACCAAAGAGATTCTTCTATCAGGAAGGGGCCAGGTCCATATTGAAACAGCTGTTGAAAAACTCAAGAGAAAATTTAATGTTGAGGTAAATCTCAATCTGCCAAAGGTTCCTTATAAAGAAACTATAAAGAAAAAAATCAGGGTGCAGGGAAAGCATAAAAAACAATCAGGAGGACACGGCCAGTATGGTGACTGCTGGATTCAGATAGAACCGCTTTCCAGAGGAAAAGGATTTGAGTTCGTTAACTCAATTGTAGGAGGCTCAATTCCAAAGACTTACATTCCTGCAGTTGAAAAAGGCATAATTGAAGCCGCGCAAAAAGGTGTGCTTGTTGGATTTCCATGTATTGACTTCAAGGTTATACTCGATGATGGATCATATCATGCAGTTGATTCTTCTGAAATGGCATTTAAGATCGCCGGCTCTCTTGCCTTTAAAAAAGCAGTAGAAGGAGCTGAACCAGTTCTGCTTGAGCCAATCATGAAAATTTCTGTTACAACCCCTGATGAATATATGGGTGATATCATGGGAGACCTTAACAGCAGACGCGGCAGAGTCCTTGGCATGAGCAATAAAGGCAAAAACCAGATCATCAACGCTACTGTTCCTATGTCTGAGTTCTTAAGTTATGCACCTGATCTAAAATCAATGACAGGCGGCAGAGGAATGTTTGTAATGGAGTTTTCCCATTATGGTGAAGTTCCTGCGCAGATAGCACAAAAACTTATTGAAGAGATAAAAAAGAAGAAAGAAGAAGGAAAATAAGTTAAGGAGAAATCTTAACAGGCTGAATCATTAAGTTAAGATTTCTCCTCTCAAAATTTTACTTTCATTCTTCAAGCCCGCAATGATATATAGCGCTTCTATCAAGCATTGAAGCCAGCCCACCGCGGTCAGATGGATTAAATCCAAGAGATTTTTCCCAGACCTCATCATCTTCCATGCAAAAATAGATAAGAACATCAGGAGCTGCCTCCTTTATCCACGAGGCCATCTTTTTATAAAGATTGATTCTAAGGGGTTTAAAATAACGCATTTTGCCGTCAATTCCGGATATAAATTCTCCATATACTATTTTTGAAAAGGGAAATCGTTTTTGAATAACAGGTTTTAAAGCCGGCATGAATCGAAAAGTACCGAGGCTTATCCATACTATATTGTCAGAAGACACTGTAGAAAAAAGCTCATTAACCACCTGCCTGTAATCCTCTTCACAGCCTTCATAAATAATCATTGGATCAAGATGAAATGCCAGCGGATATCCCCATGATTCGCATTCAGCAGCAGCCTTTAGCCTTGCGGATAAAGAAGTTGTATGGCGCTCATCATTATTTATAACTGCATTTGTGTTCAGTGACCATGAAACTACTGTTTTACGATTATGCTTAAATTGTTTTAATGCGTTAACAGCTGTTGTCTTGGTTTTCAACTCCAGCATTGTGAAGGTTTGACCTGCAAATTTAGGGACAAGAAGTTCTGACAGATTTGTCCATTTTTCCCAGATCATACTGTCTGTAAATTCTCCGGTCCCTACCCTGCGGATAGTCTTTTTTTGAAACAGGATGTCCAGTTCGGCCTGCATATCATCATGATTAACAAAATACTGAAGGACCGGAGGATGAAAATATGACTGCAGTATGCAGTACGAACAGTCCATGATACAAAATGTTCCAATATGTAAAATAATATAACCACAACATGTGTAATGACTGGTTCCAGGACATGGCCTGATAAAAGCACCCTTATTTCTTGTAAGGAAAAGCACCTGTTTTCCTTTTTGAACAGGGTCTTCAGCAGATGAGATTGACTCAAAAAATTCATGCGGATTCCAAACTGTTTCACAAGGCAGATTAAGACGTGCTTTTATGGCTCTAACCTCAGATGAATCAGCAATCTTATGATCTATATAAAGTTTTAAAAGTTTCATAAGCTTATAAATATT
>CAYYMU010000039.1:0-14570 GCA_964472445.1 uncultured Desulfobacteraceae bacterium | reverse complement strand
TAAGTTACTGAACCTATATGTTGTTTCAAGCATTGCCTTGATGTTTGTTATTCACACAAAAAATAGATCATTGTTAACAATCAGGTTTTTTGAAATGTTATTCTTGGATCTATAAGAACATATAAAAAGTCTGAAAGTATATTACCGACAAGACCCAGTACAGAGGTAAGTGAAAGAATACCCATAAAAACAGGATAATCCCGGCCAACTATTGCCTCAAGGCTTAATCTGCCCATTCCTGGTATTTCAAAAACCTGTTCTATAATAACCGACCCGGCAAACATTACAGTTAAAATAGAACCAAGTCCGGTTGCAATGGGTATTAAAGAATTACGCAAAGCATGTCCCCAGACAGCTCTGTTAAAACTCCCCCCTTTTGCAAGAACGGTTCTTACATAGTCTTTACTTATCTGTTCAATAAGAGAATTCTTCATCAAAAGGGTTAAAACAGCAAAATTTCCTATCACATAACACATTACTGGAAGAAACATATGCTCAAAAATGTCCCCTGCCTGTTTCCAAAAGGTCATGCTGGCAAAATTATCTGAATAAAACCCGGACACAGGGAAAAAATCCCATAATCCTTCTACTGTACCGCAAAAAAGCATTTTAAGAACCATTCCAAATGCAAAAGTAGGAATAGCATATCCAATAAAGACAACCAGACTTGATGCAAGATCAAACATTCTGTTGTGTTTAAGGGCTTTTATTATGCCAAGCGGAATGCAGACAAGATATGATAAAACAAAACCTGTTATTCCAAAAACCAGTGAAACTTTAAAACGTTCTTTGATAAGCTGCCAGGCAGTTTTGTTGGGAAATTTATATGATTCCATTTTCATTCCAAGCCTGTCTGTAACAAGCCATTTCCAGTATCGCCTGTAAAACGGTTTATCAAAGCCGAAATGTTCTTCTATGGCTTTCCTTTGCTGTGCGGAAATGGATGCAGACGATTCAATGCCTCTGACCGATTCTCCGGCCCCCATACCTTTCATCTGCATTATAACCTGTTCTACAGGTCCTCCTGGCACAAACTGTATAAGACTGAAGCATAAAATCGTAATCCCAATAAATGTTGGAATTATAAGAACAAACCGCCTGATAAAATAATTTATTCTTTCCATAATTGTAATATTTCAGATTTTCTAAAAAAAATTAACAGTGTTAAAAGATGGTGTCGTAAAAAGTAAGATTTGTTCGTACTGTGAGCATTTTTGGGATTAATCTTTTTCCAAAACTGCTCAATGTCGCTTGCAAATGATTTTTTACGATTCCATCAAGATGTGTTACTATTTTTTTAGCAACACATCTTGCTCCAGTCAACTTTTTACGACGCCACCAAACTTGATAAACCAATTAAAAATGATAACTATGAAAAAATATTGACAAACAAATATTATTATCATAAATTAACAAATTGCATGATTGCGGGATGCGGGCATAGCTCAGCTGGTAGAGTACAAGCTTCCCAAGCTTGGTGTCGCGAGTTCGAATCTCGTTGCCCGCTCCATGCAGGTTCAATTTTTTTCATTTATAAGGATCGGCCAGGAAGTATCTGGAAAGGGAGCGTTTTGCAAAACTCTCTATTAAGAGTGGAACTTTTATCTACGCGTTTAAGTCGGAGTGAATTGTTTTTATGATTATTTTTTAGAACAGATAAAGTTTCTTGGTATTTTAAAAAAGTTATAAATGAAAAAAACGGGCTACTGCCCGTTTTTTGTTTTTTTTATGCTGTATGATCGAAACAACAAATAACAATGGTTTTTAAAAATTTTTTGGTTGTAGGTACGTGCGCAATAAAAGAAAAATAATGAAAAAGCCGAAACCTAAAATAAGGGTTCGAGCAATCCAAAAAGAAATGGTCAGCCGTATAAAAGAGTTGGCTGAACCATTATGCGAAGTTGAAGGCATTGAACTTGTTCATCTTGAGTCACAGCAGGGGTCTAACGGTGCTATAATACGTCTTTATATAGACAAACCAGGGGGTGTCACTCTTGACGATTGTATGTGTATAAGCCGTAAACTGAACGAGTCCATGGATGTTCATATAAGCGAGACAGATTTGGAAAATATCGGGCCATATAACCTGGAAATTTCGTCTCCAGGCATTAACAGGCCTCTTGTTAAAAAGCTTGATTTTAAAAAATTTAAAGGTCAACGCGTTAAGATTAAGACCGAAAAATCTGTTGATGGACAAAAAAAATTTAAGGGCGTTCTATTGGGGATATCAGAAGAAACTGTCAACCTGTTAAGCAATGACAAAAATATTGATATTCCCTTTAAGGAGATTATTAGAGCGCGACTTATTAATTATACTGGAGAGAAATAGATGCTTATAACAGAAATTGCACGTGTAATTGATCAGATTAGTCGTGATAAGGGTATTGACCGTGGAGTTCTTATTAAAACTCTTGAAGAGGCTCTTAAATCGGCTGCTAAAAAGAAGTTTGGAAGCAAAATCGATATCGAAGTGCAATATAATGAAGAAACCGGGGAAATAGAAGTCTTTCAGTTTAAAGATGTTGTGAAAAGAATAACCGAACCTGATCTTCAAATAAGCCTGAAAGAAGGTCACAAACTGGATCCTGAATGTACTGTTGGAGACAGTCTTGGGACAAAAATGGACACTTCTACATTCGGAAGAATAGCCGCACAGTCCGCCAAGCAGGTTATTATTCAAAAAATGAAAAATGCAGAAAATGAGGCGATTTACGCCAGCTATATTAGCCGTAAAGGTGAAATAATAAATGGAATTGTTCAGCGTACAGACCGCGGCAACATCATCGTTAATCTTGGCCATACAGAGGGTATTCTCCATGTCAAAGATCAGATTCCAAGAGAAGCATATAGGCGCGGAGATCGAGTTAGAGCGTATATAACCGACGTGATGCATGACAATAGAGGCCCACAGATTGTTCTTTCCAGAACACATCCTAACTTTCTTGTTAACCTTTTTAAAACAGAGGTCCCTGAATTTAATGAAGGTATAGTCAAGGTTATGGAGACGGCCCGCGAACCAGGGGTCAGAGCAAAATTTGCAGTAATGTCAAATGACCCTGATATAGATCCGGTCGGAGCATGTGTTGGAATGAAAGGAAGCCGGGTACAAAACGTAGTTCAAGAACTCAAGGGCGAAAAAATAGATATCATATCCTGGCATATTGATCCGGCTAAATTTGTTTGCAACGCTCTGGCGCCTGCTGAAATATCCAGAATAATTATTGATGAAGAAAACCATTCAATGGAAGTAATTGTATCTGATGAATTTCTGTCGATAGCTATTGGGAAAAACGGCCAGAACGTAAGGCTTGCTTCAAAATTAACCAAATGGCATCTTGATGTAATAAGTGAGGCTCGTTATAGCGAGACCATGCAGAATGGTTATAACTCTCTAACGGCATTGCCTGAAGTCAGTATAAGCATGGCTGACGCTCTTTATGAAAAAGGGTACTTTTCTGCTGAAGAATTAAGCAATGCCTCTGTAGAAGATTTAACCCAAATCAGAGACATTGATACAAAAAAAGCCGAGGAACTGATCAAAATAGCAAAAGCAAAAGATTATATAATCAATACAAATAAAACTGATGAAAAATCTGAAGAAGCATTATCTGAAAATGCTGATGAAGAAACTGATGAAAAATCTGAAGAAGTATTATCTGAAAATGCCGATGAAGCGACTGATGAAAACGAATCGGATGTATCTTCCCCGTCAGATATTCAAGAAGATTCAAACAAATAATCAGGTGCTTTAAAAAATGAATCAGAAAAAATTTGACATCGTACCAATAATATTAAGCTCTTTAAATTTGAGGAGGATTAATGGCAAACGTCAGAGTATATGAGCTAGCCAGGACTCTAAATATACAAAACAAAGCACTCCTTGAAAAAATTAAGGATATGGGCATCTCAATCAAAAGTCATATGAGTTCTCTGGACGAAGAAACAATCACCAGGGTCAAAAATGAATTTTTGGGCGCAAAACCTCAGGAAGTCGAGGTTACACGCATTAAATCAACTGTTATTCGAAGGCGCAAAAAACCTGTTGAGGTAGAAAAAGATTCTGAAGCAGTTCCTTTGGAACAGGCAGCTCCTCCTGAAAAAAAGACCGAAAAAAAATCAGCCAAGAAAAAAACTGTCGTCAAAAAGGCTGCTGCTAAGAAAATTGGTAAAAAAGAACTTCCTGAAATAGCCCCTGAATCAGAACAGCCAGTGGAACAGCCCAAAACAGAAAAAACTGTCGAGGAATTAAAACCTGAAAAAAAAGCTGTTGCAAAAAAAGTTGAACCTGAAAAAAAAGCTGTTGCAAAAAAAGCTGAACCTGAAAAAAAAGCTGGGCCCGAGAAAAAGCCTGTTGCAAAAAAAGTTGAACCTGAAAAAAAAGCTGCAAAGGCACCGAAAACTAAAAAAACTCTAAAAAAAGAAACGCCGGCAAAAATTATAAAAATGGCGGTACCTCCCCCCAAAAAAATCGAAATTAAGCCTGAACCTTCACCAGATTTAAAACCCAAGGCAGGCCCGGTCAAAACAAAAGAGTCTCCTCTTAAAGAACACAAAAAAAAGCCCGGCAAAAAAAAGCCTGAGGAACCTAAAGAAGAGGTCAAAAATAAAAAGTTCTTTAAAAAGAAAATTTCCTTTAGGAAAAAAGAAATTGTAGAAGGCAAAGACCTTTATGTAAAGGGACGCCATGGCAAGAAATCCCGCAGAGGCACCACAGGGAAAACGGGTGTTCAGTCACAGAAACCACTTATCACTATACCTAAGGCTATTAAACGCCGGATTAAAATTGATGACGCTATTGTTTTGTCAGATCTGGCCAAAAGAATGGGAATTAAAGCAAACGAAATGATAAAAACACTAATGTCTTTGGGCGTCATGGCAACCGTAAACCAGACAATAGATTTTGATACAGCGGCTATTGTTGCTGCAGAATTTAATTATGAAGTTGAAAAAGTCTCTTTTGCAGAAGAAATTATTTTAAAAACCGAGAAGGATGATCCCGACAAACTGGTTTTCCGGCCTCCGGTTGTTACCATTATGGGACACGTGGATCATGGTAAGACATCCCTCCTCGACGTTATACGAAAAAGCAAAGTAACTGATACCGAGGCGGGTGGTATTACCCAGCATATAGGCGCATATCATGTTACTACAGATAAGAGTAATATCATATTTTTAGATACTCCGGGTCACGAAGCTTTCACTGCCATGCGTGCCCGCGGAGCAATGGTTACGGATATCGTTATTCTCGTTGTAGCGGCTGATGACGGGGTTATGCCTCAGACAATTGAGGCTGTTAACCACTCAAAAGCCGCAGGAGTACCAATAATTGTAGCTATTAACAAAATAGATAAAATAAATGCGGAACCTGAACGTGTTAAACGCGAACTTGCCGATCTTGACCTTGTACCAGAGGACTGGGGCGGAAATACTATTTTTATCAATGTTTCTGCTAAGAAAAATCAAGGCATAAATAGTCTGCTTGAAATGATACTCATGCAGGCAGAGCTGTTAGAGCTGAAGGCTAATCCTGACAAGCTGGCAAAAGGTCATGTGGTTGAAGCAAAAATTGACCCGGGAAGAGGACCACTTGCAACTGTACTTGTACAGGACGGAACTCTTAAGGTAGGCGATTCCGTGGTCTGCGGCATATACTACGGAAAAATCAGGGCAATGTTAAATGACAGGGGCGGCATGGTTAAATCAGTGGGTCCGTCAATGCCTGTCGAAATAGTTGGCCTTTCCGGCGTACCAAATGCTGGAGACGATTTTGTCGCTCTTTCAGATGACAAAAAAGCAAAACAGGTCAGCCTGCATCGCATTCAGAAACAAAGATCAAAAGACCTGGCAAAAACAGGCAGATTAAGCCTTGAAAAACTTTATGAATCCATGCAGGAAGGCGAAATTAAAGAATTAAATCTTATAATAAAAGCAGATGTGCATGGCTCCATAGAGGCGCTTGCAGATTCCCTTACAAAACTTTCCAATAATGAAGTTAAAATACATATTACACATTCAGCTACCGGGACCATAACTGAATCAGATATTTCTCTTGCTGCAGTATCAAATGCAATAATCATCGGTTTTAACGTACGGTCAAGTCCAAAAGTTCAGGCATATGCACATGAAGAAAGTGTCGACATACGTTATTATAATATTATTTATGACGTTATTAAAGAAGTTAAAGATGCCATTCTCGGCATGATGTCATCTACCTTTGAAGAACGAATCCTGGGCAGAGCTGAAATTAGAGAAGTTTTTCATATTCCTAAGATCGGCAATATCGGTGGCAGTTATGTTACTGACGGAAAAATTGAGAGAGGAAAACCAGCGCGTGTTCTTAGAGATGGAGTTATATGCTATGACAGCAAAATTTCTTCGCTGCACCGTTTTAAAGATGATGCCAAAGAAGTACAAAGTGGCTATGAATGTGGAATCGGCATTGAAAATTACAATGACATCAAGGCCAAAGATATAATTGAATGCTATTACATGGAAGAAATCAAGCCGGAGCTGGAAAAAGAATAAAATCAGTAATTAATTCCAAAATAGACAAAATATTCAATCTTGCAGATGAAATGGAATTAGCAGAAATAATTGACAGTAAGCTGGAGCTATTTAATTTATGAAATATTTTTCACGATCCGACAGAGTAAGCGGCCAGATACAAAAAAGCCTGTCGGAGCTGCTAAAGAAAAAAATAAACGACCCGCGTCTGGAGATGGTTACGATCAGTAGCGTAAAGATGTCACAGGATTTACGTATAGCACGCATATACTTTGTTTCTTCCGCCAGTAAAACAAGCTGTGAACAAAGCATACAAGGCTTTAAAAGCGCTCTTGGATATATAAAACGAACTCTTGCCTCAAAATTGGGACTGCGCTATATGCCTGATCTGCAATTTTATTATGATGAATCTTTTGATTATGGAATGCACATAGACAATTTACTGGAATCAATAAAAACCGATGAAGCAGATAATACAACACTTGACAGACAGTAAGAACGTTTTTCTCTGCTCCCATATTAATCCAGATGGAGATGCTATAGCCTCACTGCTTGCTATGGGGCTTTCACTTGCTTCGGATCAGAGAAAAATAACTCTTTATAACGAAAGCCCCATTCCTGCTGCTTATCGTTTTCTGCCTTCTGTAAAAAGTATTGTACAACATATTAACAAGGAAACAGTATATGACACGGCAATTGTTTTTGATTGTGGTGATATGCAGCGTATTGGAAAGGCAGCTTCTTTTGTAAACGATATACCGGTCGTTATAAATATTGACCACCATATTTCGAATACATACTTTGGCAATTTTCAATTAATAGATTCTTCTGCCTGTGCTACCGTTGAAATCATATATCGTATTTTAAAAAAAATGAAGTCTCCCATAAACAGGGATATTGCCACCTCGATTTACACGGGGATTTTAACCGATACAGGCTCGTTTCGTTTTGCGAATACAAGTAAATTTACTTTTGAAATATGCGCAGAAATGGTGGATATTGGCGCTGACCCATATTCTATTTCTAAAAACATATATGAAACTCACTCTCTGGGTTATATAAAACTTTTAAACAAGGTGCTTGGTTCAATAGAAATATCTAAAAACGGCAAGCTATGCTTGATGACTGTTACGCAGGAAATGTTAAATAAAACAAAAGCTCTGCCTGAAGAAACAAATGGTCTTATAAACTACGCGACAGCAATAAAAGATATAAAAATAGCAGTGCTTATTAAAGAACTGCACGACTCAACAGAAAAATCAGAAAAACAAGACCGGTTTCATGTCAGCCTTCGTTCTGACGGAGATTTTGATGTCGCTGCTTTTGCTTCTTCTTTTGGCGGAGGAGGACATTACAGGGCAGCTGGATTTAATTTTAAATCATCGATCGCTGATTTAAAAAAGCATATTTCAAATCTTGCTGAAAAAATTTGATCTATGCTAAACGAATCAGATGGTTTTTTAATTATAGATAAACCGGCAAACATTACTTCTGCTAAAGTTGTATCACGTGTCAAGAAACTGCTTGGCGCCGGAAAGGTCGGACACACCGGCACTCTTGACCCGTTTGCAACAGGAGTACTGGTATGTTGTATTAATAATGCCACGAGGCTTTCCAGATTTTTAGTTCATGACAGAAAAACATATGTGGGCGTTATAAATCTTGGTATTGAAACAGACACACAGGACTTTACAGGAAATATAATTTCAACCTCTGATAATGTAATGTTTTCAGACAGAAAACTGGCCCTGACTTTTAAACAGTTTGAAGGTGAAATTAAACAGAAGCCTCCTGTTTATTCAGCGCTGAAACATAAGGGAGTACCTCTTTATAAGCTTGCCAGAAAAGGCACGCCTGTACAGAAAGAAGCCAGAAATATTTTTATTTCATATGTTAAAATACTGAATATAAGTTTGCCTCTTATACGTTTTGAGGTATCCTGCTCTTCCGGTACATATATCAGGACGTTATGCGCAGATATTGGCGCGGTTCTTGGATGCGGAGGATGCTTGAAAGAATTGAGGAGGATTGAAAACAACAGGTTTACAATCAACCAGGCTTTAACTTTGCAGGAAATAGAAAACCTTAATCTGTCTAACAGGCTTTCAGACAGGCTTATAAACATGTCAAGTTCCTTGGATTATATGCCTGGCTGTATTGCAGATAATTTTTTGACTGAGAAATTAAAACACGGTGCTACAATCACAAAAAAAGATGTTGTTTTACAACAAAAACATATTAATGAAGGATTCATCAAGGTTATGGATAAAAACGATAATCTCATATCCATACTGAACCTGAAAGAAAACAGCAACACATATCAGTATTGCTGTGTTTTTCGTAAATATTGCTGAAACATAGATTATAACCCTGATTATAAAGATCATGTTTGCAATTAAGTTGCCATTTTCGATTTAATAGGGAATAATAAAAATAATAGTAAAATTTTTAGACGCAATAAATTATAAAATATTATATTAATAGGAGGAAAATAAAGTGGTTCAGACAAGGGAAATCAAGGAAGAGCTGATCAATCAATACAAATTACATGACACCGATACAGGTTCACCCGAGGTTCAAATCGGACTTCTGACAAATCGGATCACATATCTTACTGAGCACCTGAAAATTCACAAAAAAGATCATCACTCCAGAAGAGGTTTACTGATTCTGGTTGGAAGACGCCGCAAGCTCTTAAACTATGTCAAAAATAACGATGTTCAAAGATATCGAACAATAATTAAAAACATGGGCTTGAGAAAATAAAGAATCTGATTCATCGTGCCTTCTGCATGCTGTTGTTCAGTCAGTAAAATTATTTAAGGAAAAATTAAGGAAAAATATGGAAAATATATATAAGGCGAAGTTTGGAGAAAAAACTCTGAGTATAAGCTCCGGCAAAATCGCAAAACAGGCTTCTGGTTCGGTTGTGGTTCAATACGGCGAAACCATTGTAATGGTTACCGTTGTATCATCCAGAGAAGAACGTCCTGTAGATTTTTTGCCTCTCTCAGTAGAATACCAGGAAAAAATATATGCGGCAGGTCGCATACCGGGTAATTATTTCAGGCGTGAAATAGGCCGGCCAAGTGAAAAAGAAACATTAACCGCACGGCTGATAGACCGTCCAATCAGGCCTCTTTTCCCAAAGGGTTATCGCAGTGAAACACAGATTATCGCTGTTGTTATTTCAATGGATCAGGAAAATGACCCGGATATTTTAGCAATGATAGGCGCCTCTGCAGCTCTTGAAATATCTGACATTCCTTTTGCAGGTCCTATCGCATCTGTGCGTGTGGGCAGAATAAACGGCGAGCTTGTAATCAACCCTCCAATAAGTGAATATGAAAACTGCGATATCAATATTATTGTAGCAGGCTCTGAAACCGGAATTATAATGGTAGAAGGCGGCAGCGACATAGTGTGCGAAGCAGATATGCTTAAAGCCATACTTTTCGGTCATGAAGCATTAAAGCCGGTAATTGCAATACAGAAGGAGCTGAGACTAAGCAACGGAGTTGAAAAACGCGTATTTATTCTTCCTGAAAAAGATGAAAATCTTGTAAATAAAATCAAACTCGAAGCATCTTTGAAGATACATGATGCCCTTATGATCCCAGGAAAAAAAGAACGTATCCTGGCGATAAGAGCCATTAAATCGGAAATTATTACAAAACTCGGCGATGAATTTGCTGAGCAAAAAGATGATATATCCAATATATGTAACGACCTGATTAAATCAACCATGCGAAATATTATTCTTAAAGAAGGATGCAGGATAGACAAAAGAAAATTTGATGAAATAAGACCTATTTCCTGTGAGGTTGGCATATTACCCAGACCTCATGGAAGCGCTCTGTTTACAAGGGGAGAAACTCAGGTATTAGGAGTTTTAACTCTTGGTTCAGGTCGTGATCAGCAAAGAGTGGAGACTCTGGGCGGAGAGGAATTCAGACCATTTATGCTTCATTACAATTTCCCTCCTTATTCAGTTGGAGAAGTGAAACGCGCTGGCGGACCAAGCCGCAGAGATATAGGCCACGGCGGACTCTCAACAAGAGCCATTGAAAAAGTCCTGCCATCAAAAGAGGATTTTGATTATACCATTCGAATCGTTTCAGAAGTACTGGAATCCAACGGGTCATCATCCATGGGAACTGTATGTGCGGGTATTTTAGCGCTGATGGATGGCGGGGTTCCTATAAAAGCGCCTGTTGCAGGTATTGCAATGGGGCTTATAAAAGAAGAAGATAATGTGGTTATACTATCCGATATTCTTGGGGATGAGGACCATGCCGGTGATATGGATTTTAAAGTAACGGGTACATCTGAAGGCATAACCGCTCTTCAAATGGATATTAAAATACATGAATTGTCAACGGATATACTGGAAAAAGCCCTTGAACAGGCCCGATTGGGCAGGCTTTTTATTCTTGGCAAGATGATGGAAACACTGGAAAAAGCCAGAAACAATATTTCTCCCTATGCTCCAGCAATAATAACTATCAATGTTAATCCAGATAAAATCCGTGATATCATAGGGGCTGGCGGAAAAGTAATAAGAGCTCTTCAAGCTGAAACAAATACACAAATTGAAATAGATGATACCGGCCTGGTTAAAATCGCTGCTTTTTCTCAAGAAGAAGCAGATGCAGCCTTACAGACAATAAAAGAAATTACAATGGAACCTGAGGCTGGAGCAATCTACGAAGGCAAAGTAGTAAAAATAATGGATTTTGGTGCATTTGTCCAGATAACTCCTGGCTGCGACGGTCTTGTCCATATTTCAGAACTTGCTCCGCAACGTGTTGCCAAGGTTTCAGATATTCTTAAGGAAGGCGATATGGTTAAGGTCAAAGTCCTCGAAATTCTAAAGAATGGTAAAATACGTCTGAGCCGCAAAGCTGTCATTGAAGATGAAAAGGCCACTGGCGATAAATAAACTCTCAATTAAATAAAAAAACTCGGTCGTGGCAAAAACAGATGACCAAAACACCTGCTATTAAACTGCTGTGGTTAAGGCCCGGCATACATAATGATATTCCAGTTCCACGATATATGACTGCTGAATCATCTGGAATGGATATCTATGCAGCAATAGAAAAAGAAACTGTTATTGAAAAGGGGGAAATCCTGCTTATACCAACAGGTTTTGCCATGGCCATCCCCGGCGGCTTTGAAGCGCAGATACGCCCGAGAAGCGGATTAGCCGTAAAGCATGGCATAGGGATTATTAATTCACCGGGCACTATAGACGCTGATTACAGGGGCGAAGTAATGATCCCCCTGATTAATCTCGGCAAAAAAAGTTATACTGTTCGCAGAGGCGACAGGATCGCCCAGATGGTTATTAAAAAAGTGTATCAGGCCCTGTTACAAGTTGTTGAACATTTAGACGAAACAATCCGCAATGATGGAGGCTTTGGCCATACTGGATCGTAAAGAGAGACCTTTGAAAAATGTTCAATTTTGCTCAAGTTCAAGGAAGGCGAAAATTGTAACCGCAGGAATACACTACCGTATTTCGAGGCTTATAATTTGAGTTTACCCCGTAGCTCCGGCAGATGGTACTGGGGCTTGACACAGTAATTGGGCAAAAGGGGAGGTTTTGCAAAGGTCTCAAAGAGAAGATTTTTTTCCTTATGCCGGATAATAACCATAAACTTTCAGTATGTATGCTTGCGAGCGGCAGCAGAGGAAATGCCGTATTTGTTTCTGATGGTTCCACATCCATACTCGTTGATGCCGGCCTCTCCGGAATAGAAATAGAACGAAGACTAAAATCACAAGAGCTTTGCCCTGAAAATCTTGACGCTATTGTTGTATCACATGAACATTTTGACCATATCCACGGAGTGGGAGTTCTTTCACGCCGATTCGACCTGCCTGTATTCATAACCGAACAAACATCCAGGGCTGCGTGTTCACATATTGGAAAGGTTAAGAATATTGTAAATTTTGAAAGCGGCACATCTTTTGCTATAAATTCCCTGACAATTCATCCTTTTCCAACATCACATGATGCAGAAGATCCAGTTGGTTTTACTATAAATCTCGATAAAACTAAAATCGGAATCGCAACTGATCTGGGGATTGCCACCTCAATGGTTAAAGAGCATCTAAAAGACTGTTCATTATTAATCCTCGAAGCCAATCATGATAAAGATATGCTGATAAACGGTCCTTACCCGTGGGAATTAAAACAGAGGATTAAAAACAGGACAGGCCATCTTTCAAATGAAGAATCAAAAAATCTTTTAAGTGCAGTCTGTCATGATATGCTTCAGCATGTTATTCTCGCTCATATGAGCGAAACAAACAACACTCCTGAAAAAGCCTTGAATATCATAGGACCTGCTCTGACAAATAAAAACATCCAACTCAGCGTTGCAACCCAGAACGAATCAGGATCTGTCATACATCTCAAGTAATTTTCTTTTATATCTCTTCTATCGTAGTTGAACCTCAATATCGAGCGAATCCCTGATAATATTACATAACTATATTTTCTGTACGTTTTCACCTGATAATAATTTGAGTTTAAGCTGGCGTTTTTCGTCGTTTGCGAGATAAAGAGTCTGGGTTGGGAAGGCAAACTCTATACCTTCTTTTTCGAACTCCCTCATAATTTCAAAACATGTCTTCTGTATCCATGCCTGGTAAGTCCAGTATTCAGGAGGATGATACCACGCAACAACCATAATGTTCAGGCTGCAATCATTGAAATTGTTAAAATATATTCTTGGTGGAAAATCTTTGTTCATTCCCTCATGATTTTCAAGAATATCCTCTATGATTTTTACTGCTTTTTCAACCTTATCCGGGGGAGTATCATAGGTTATGGTGATATTTGTGAGCCATCTGATATGGGGCCTGCGTCCTATGTTTTCAAGTGCTGAATTAACGACTTTTTCGTTTGGGATGCTTACCTGGTGGCCGGTCAATGTCCTGATGCGCGTGCTCCTGAAACCCACAGATTCAACAGTGCCGTCGTAATTATCAATTACTATGCGTTCTCCAACCTGAAAGGGCTTGTCGAATAGAATGGTAAGGGTTCCAAAAAAGTTTGCAATAGATTCTTTGGCTGCCAGAGCTACAGCCAGACCGCCTATTCCAAGTGAAGCAATTAATGGCCCTAATTGAAGGCCTGTAAGGTTTTGAATAACTATCATGCCACCGATAATTATGATAAATATTCTTAATGTTGTCCCTACAAGAGGGACAAGCATATCGTCGATACTGCCTTCAGTAGAATCAGCCCATTTTTTTAACTTTATATCAACAATTTTGACTAAACGTAATACAAACCAGACAATTGCAAGTATTCCGCCTATACCGGCAGCTCTTTGCGCTATACTATGAACAAGATTAGTGCCATCCGGGGCTTTAAAATGAACTAAAAAAGGAGACAACGCTATATAGATACCATAAATCCAGATAACTAATGAAAGCGGCTTTTCAATTGACCGGAGAAAAAACTTTGTCCAGGATATTTCTTCTCCTTCAGAGGGTATGCTTCGCTCCTTTTTATGAAGTACGGCCCTAACGAGTCGTTCGATAATGACCACAATAAATATCAAAAAAAGACAAACTACAAGCTTCAGCCATGTTATGCCGGCAAAAGCCTTTGCATTTATCCATTCACCAACATGTAACGATGCTTTTTCTCCAAAATTTTCAATCCCTGCTCCTATTTTTTCTCCAGCCCTATCTAATTTTTTATCTGGAACCGGAATATCTATGCCCTTTTTTAAAGATGAAGTTTGCCCGGTTTCTTTAAGCGCAGAATTTTGATCTTTAGCCTGAGATAAAACGTGGGAAGGGAAACACAAAAAAAGTATTAATGAAGAAAACAAAAATAATATAATAAACTGGCCTTTTAGTTTATGCATTTTATCATACCTGAATTTGATGGCGTCGTAAAAAGTCCCATCTACTGTGTTGTAGTATTTTTTCAGATCCTCGACATACTATATGTATGCCTTCGGTCCTGAAAAAATACTACGCCTTATATATGAACCCTGGTCGCCTCCGGCGCCGCCAAAGGCGGGTAAACCTTTTTACTT
>CAYYMU010000038.1:0-14616 GCA_964472445.1 uncultured Desulfobacteraceae bacterium | reverse complement strand
ACTGTATTTAAACCTATCTGCGTTCATCTGTGTTAATCCGTGGCTGAATAGTTACTTTTTTTCTTTACTTAATTATTAATTGTTGTTATGAAAATTACTTATATATTGTAAGGTTTAAAGTTGAATTCATAAATTACTGGAGGATTACAAAATGAGCATCAGCAGAAAGTTGGGTATTTTAGTTTTTTGTGGTGTACCGGCAATTGTCGGCGGAGGAATTATTTACGCTATTTTTGGCAACTATGCTCCTGTTTTCATATATGAAACCCTTCTTATATTTGTAGCTTTAGGCATTATAAGCAAGTAACGCAAGTTGTTCAAAAAAAAATCAAGATATTAAACTTATAAATTTTAAATTGCTTTGTCCTACTGAGACCTTTGCAGAACATGATATTTTTTTGTCATGCAAGGAAGGCGAAAAGGTTAACCGTAGGAATACATAGAGTATTTTGAGGATTAAAATTTGAGACTGACGCCGCATCACGAGAAAATGGCAGTTATGCAAAGGTCTCACCGTGAACGGGACAGAGCAATAACTCTATGAGACAGTTAAAAAATATATTCCCCTGTAAAGGAGGATATATTGAGACCTTTGGAAAACGCCCCTTTTTGCTCCTGCTGTCAGCGGGACGTCAGGCTCAAACTTTAAGCCTCAACATCCTTAATGTGCCCCGGTCTCTCCCTGCCCCAGACAAATCCCAAATTTCAGTTTAGTGATTTTGTTTTTGGAGGTAATATGCGAGATAGCGATTCTCGAAATATGATTTTTTGGTTTTTTTTGACACTTTTCATCCTTTCAACAGCAATGCTAACTTGGCTTATATGGCCGTTTATATCTATAATTATTCTTGCCTTTTTATTTTCAGGCATTTTCCGGCCTGTTTTTAATTTCTTAAGTGTAAAAGACAAAATAAATCCGCCTTTTGCATCTTTTTTAACCTGTATTTTAATATTTTTTGTCGTGTTTGTTCCAATAGTATTCTTTGTGGGGATATTATCAAAAGAAGCTCATGACCTCTATCTAACCGCAAAAAATGCATTATTAAACGATCAAATAAAAAACCTTCTTGCAAACAGCGGTCTTTTTGAAAAAGCAAATTTGATTCTTGGGAATTTTAATATTCAACTAACCGGAGAAATGCTGAATAATGTTATTTCAGAACTCGGCAAAATAGTAGGTCTTTTTCTCTATGAACAGGCAAGATTAATCGCTTCAAATACACTTGCATTTTTTGTAAATATACTTCTCTTGCTTCTTATTACCTATTTCCTGTTAATAGATGGGAAAAAACTGGTTTGTTTCATCACAAAGCTTTCTCCGCTTCCCAGAAAACAGGATGAAAAGTTACTTCAAAAGGTTAAGGATATGGCAGGGGCTATTCTTATAGGCAACGGTCTTGGGGGCTTGATTCAGGGAACTCTTGGCGGAACCGTTTTTATGCTGTTTGGTTTAGAATCCCCTTTTATGTGGGGTGTAATAATGGCTCTGCTTGCATTTCTTCCTATACTCGGAATTGGGTTGGTATTTATACCGGCAGCAATATATCTTTTTTTAAAAGGAAGGATCGCTGCAGCTGTTTTCTTTGTTATTTTTTATATAGTTCTCTCAGGAAGCATTGAATATCTTTTTAAACCAAAAATAGTCGGTCATCGCGTTAAAATGCATACTCTTCTTGTGTTTCTCTCTATAATTGGAGGCTTGAATCTTTTTGGAATTCTTGGCATTATATATGGGCCGCTTATTATAACCGCATTTCTGGCACTTACCGATATTTATCATGCCAGTTACCATAAACTTATTGGACCAAAGGAATTAGAATAATGTATAATGAAAAAATGGCGGAAATCAGTATTGAAACCGAGATGAAAAAATCTTATCTCGATTATGCCATGAGCGTAATTGTAGGAAGAGCTTTGCCTGATGTACGTGACGGCCTTAAGCCGGTACACCGCCGAGTGTTATATGCCATGCGCGAGCTGAAAAACGACTGGAATAAACCCTATAAAAAATCTGCCCGCATCGTAGGAGATGTTATTGGAAAATATCATCCTCATGGCGATACTGCTGTATATGATACAATTGTCAGAATGGCACAGGATTTTTCCTTAAGATATCCATTGATAAACGGCCAGGGAAATTTTGGCTCTGTTGACGGTGATTCTCCTGCTGCAATGAGATACACGGAAATCAGGATGATGCGACTGGCTCATCAGATGCTGGAAGATCTGGACAAAGAAACTGTTGACTGGACTCCAAATTATGATGAATCCTTGAATGAGCCGTCTGTGCTTCCCGCCAAGATTCCAAATCTTTTAATCAACGGCTCTTCTGGCATAGCTGTTGGAATGGCGACCAATATACCACCGCATAATCTTTCCGAAATCATTGCCGCAGTAACCGCAATAATAGACAACCCTGAAATTTCATGCCGGGAATTAATGGAATCAGTTCCCGGGCCTGATTTTCCAACAGGGGGTATTATTCACGGAACAAGCGGTATAATTAACGCCTATAGAACCGGACGGGGTATAATCCGTGTAAGAGCAAGAATACAGATAGAAAAAGACAAGAGAACACACGGCGAAACCATCATAGTTACTGAAATCCCTTATCAGGTTAACAAAGCCAGGCTGATTGAAAAAATCGCAATATTGATAAGGCACAAACAAATCGAAGGGATAAAATATATAAGAGATGAATCTGACAGAGAGGGAATGCGGATTGCCATAGGTCTTAAAAAAGACCAGATTGCAGGAGTTGTGATTAATCAGCTTTATAAGCATACCCAGATGGAAAATACATTTGGGATTATACTTCTTGCTATTGTAAAAAACCAGCCACAGCTTTTACCTTTAAAAGAAATCCTTAATTATTTTATTTATCACCGCAAAAACATAATTATAAGGCGAACCAATTATGAGTTAAAAAAAGCCCAGGCACGCGCCCATATACTTGAAGGATTGAAAATCGCCATTGATAATATCGACGCAGTTATTTCCCTTATTAGAAAATCAGGCTCTCCTGTTGAAGCAAAAAAAGGCCTGATTCAGCAGTTTAATTTAAGCGCAATTCAGGCTCAGGCCATACTGGATATGCGTCTGCAAAGGCTTACCGCTCTTGAACGCGAAAAAACATTAGAAGAATATAAAAATGTTCTGAAAAATATTGCAAAATTCAAAGAAATATTAGGCAGTGAAACAATAGTAGAACAAATCATCAAAGATGAGCTCCTTGCAATACAAAATGAATTCGGCGACATGCGCCGTACCGAGATAATTGAATCTACAAAGGAAATTACAATAGAAGACATGATAGTTGAAGAAGATATGGTCGTAACCATATCTAACACCGGTTATATAAAACGAAACCCAATCACCCTTTATCAAAGTCAGAGACGCGGAGGCAAAGGAAAAACCGCCATGGGAATAAAGGAGGAAGATTTCGTAAAACTTCTCTTTGTAGCCTCCACTCATCACACCTTTCTGTTCTTTACAAATCAGGGAAGGGTTTACTGGCGCAAAGTATATGATATCCCTCAGGCAAGTCGTTTAAGCCGTGGCAAAGCAATTGTTAATTTCCTTAACTTTGAAAAGGACGAAGAGCTTACAACCGTGCTTGATGTACCCTCATTTGAACCAGGATATTATGTTATTGCAGCAACAAAAAAAGGTCTTGTAAAAAAAACCGATCTTATGGCTTACAGCCACCCAAGAGCAGGAGGTATTATAGCCTTAAAATTAGGCGTAGATGATGAGCTTATTGGAGCGCGAATAACGGATGGAACAATGAATGTATTTCTGGGTTCTTTAAAAGGCAAATCAATACGTTTTCATGAATCTGATATTCGTCCAACCGGTCGTGTGGGAATCGGAGTACGCGGGATTAGGCTTACCTCTGGTGACCACATCATAGGAATGGAAGTTCTGAGTCATGGACAGACCTTGTTTATTGCCACAGAAAACGGATACGGAAAAAGAACATCCATAGATGAATATCCTGTTCAAAAACGCGGAGGCAAGGGTGTAATTACCATTAAAACAAGTGTAAGAAACGGACTGGTGGTTGCCATTCTTCTTGTAGAAGAAGACGACGATCTTATGCTCATGACCAGCAGCGGTAAGCTTATACGCATGCCTATAAAGGGGATCTCAATAATCAGCCGCAACACTCAGGGAGTGACTCTTATAGATGTAGACTCTGACGAAAAAGTTATCGGAGCTGCGGGACTCGCTGAAAAAGAAGAAAAAAAGGATGAAACAGATTAATGAATAATATTGATATAAATTCTACTAAAATTGGTGTCATTGGCGCTGGAAGCTGGGGTACATCTCTGGCCAATCTTCTCGCAAGAAAAGGTTTTAATGTTGATTTATGGGTATTCGAGCCTGAAATAGTCAAACAGATTAAAGAACTAAACGAAAACAAAAAGTTTCTTCCAGGAATTTCACTTTCTTCAAACATCCACCCGTCAAATGATATATCACTCGTAGCATCCGGTAAAGACCTTTTGCTTCTTGTTGTGCCCTCTCATTTAATGAGAGACACATCACAAAAGCTTGCAGATTATGTTTCCAATCATACTATTATAGTTTCCGCATCAAAAGGAATTGAAAACAAAACCCATTTAACCATGTCAAATGTGCTTAAACAAACGCTTCCAAAAGTTTCTGAAAAACATATTGCAGTCCTTTCAGGCCCGAGTTTTGCGCGTGAAGTTTCTTTAAATACTCCAACGTTAGTCGCCGTAGCATCAAAAGACAAAAAAACAGCTTCCTTTGTTCAACATGTCTTTGCTACCCCTCTTTTTAGAGTATACACAAATAATGACATTATAGGGTTAGAATTAGGTGGTTCAGTAAAAAATGTAATTGCGATTGCGTCAGGAATGGTTGATGGGCTTGGTTTTGGCCTTAATACAAGGGCCGCCCTGATCACCAGAGGTCTTACAGAAATCAGGCGCCTTGGATTAAAATTAGGGGCAAACCCGCGTACATTCACCGGCCTGGCAGGTGTTGGAGATCTTCTTTTAACCTGTACGGGCGAGTTAAGCCGTAATTACACTGTTGGCAAACAATTGGGACAGGGAAAGAAATTAAAGGATATCCTGTCTGAGATGTGCATGGTTGCTGAAGGAATTAAGACTGCTAAATCTGTTTACAACTTGTCCCGTAAGATCAATGTTGAAATGCCTATTTCACACGAGATATACCATATACTTTACGATGATGCTTCTCCAAAAAACGCGCTCAACAAGCTGATGACACGCGATCTTAAACATGAACTCGATGAATCATGACAACTGCCGGCACTAATAAAGAAAAAAAATATCCATCATGTTTTGGTATTCTCGACATTGTTTTTCCGAAAACAGATGATGGTTTCAGAACCACTCCTGAAAACTGTCTTGAATGCCCCTATAAAACCGAATGTCTGAGAACAGCCATGAAAAAATCCGAAGGGCTCAGGGTACGCGAAGAAGTTGTAGACAGGGCATATGAATCGGGCATGATAGGTTTCCTGGGCAGATGGTCAAAAAAGAAAGAGTTAAACCGCAAGATAAAGGATCAAGGTGAAACCAACAAGAATAACTAAGAAATAATATTTTTGAAACTTTTGTGAAGGTCTTTGTTTGTATGTTAAAATATATTGATAAAATAAAAGAAATTTCTAAAAGACTCTTAAACGAAAAGGCAGTGGATATTGTAATAGGCTTCCAAAAAGGCACAATACCCATGATGAATGAGCCCTGCCTTATAAACAAACCGGAAAATACAGATAGTTTAGTTTGGGACAGCAACTGCAGAATCAACCTTGCAAAATATCTGACAGGCAGAAATGAAAAAATTGCTGTTATAGTTAAAGGATGCGATTCGCGAAATATCGTCACCCATATAATCGAAAACAAGATTAAAAGAGACCAGTTGTTTATTATAGGGGCGCCTTGCAAGGGAATGATCGACAGGCATAAGGTTGCCTCAATCTTTGAAGAGGAAATAATCGAGGTTGCGGAAGAAGAAAATACCATAATTGTTAGGGGCAATACTGCTGAAAAAACATTCAAAAAAACCGATGTAATGCAGGAAAACTGCGCCCTGTGCATCCACCGCAACCCTGTTATATACGATGAGCTTGCTGCAAAACCTGTTGAGGAGCAGGCTAACATTGACAGGTATGAAGATGTTCGCAAAATCGAAGAAATGAAGGTTGAAGAAAAAAACAGTTTTTTTGACAAAACATTTTCAGCCTGCGTCAGGTGCTATGCATGCAGAAATGCATGCCCTCTTTGTTACTGTCCTACATGCTTTGTAGATGAATCCCATCCCCAGTGGTTAGGAAAAAGTATTGATCCAACAGACACTAAAACTTTCCATTTGCTAAGGGCATTTCATTGCGCCGGCAGATGCACGGACTGCGGAGCCTGTGAACAGGCATGTCCAATGGGTATAAATGTAAGACTGCTTACGAAAAAACTGGAAAAGGATTGTTTCGATATATATGGCTGGGAGGCAGGCATGTCGCTGGATAAACGCCCTCCCCTTGATACATACAGTCCTGATGATCCGAATTGAAAATTTAGGGATTAAGCCGCGTTATGAAAGTCATACAGATCGATAAAAAAAATTGGGCAAAGGGGCTTGAAAGAATAAATAAATCTTACCGATTATTCGGCCCTGTTAAAGAAAATGGTCTTCATGTGTTTAAAGAGCTTGAAAAGGGTAAATTGCCGGATTTAAATTATTTAAACACAACGCTCTCACCGAAATCAGTTGTTTATCCCCAGTCTGAAATTATGCTTGAATATGAGCTTGATGTAAGTAAAGAGAATCACCATGTAATGAAGGAAACGGAAAAAGATTATTCTCAAAGAGCTTTAATCGGTGTCAGACCCTGTGATACAGCAGCCTTTTTATTAGTCAAACCCAACTTTGACACCCCTGAATATAAAGATCCATACTGGCTGAGGTCTTATGAGGCAACCACATTTGTCGGACTTGCCTGTAACAACCCGCAGTCAACATGTTTCTGCACAAGCGCTGGCTATGGTCCTTTTAATGAAGACGGGCTTGATATTCTTCTTGTAGATGCGGATGATCATTTTCTCGCAAAAATAATTTCTTCAAAAGGTGAAGATTTTTTAAGAGCTGCGGGATGGGAAACAAATATTGATCCTGATACTGCCAAAAATATTATCAGTGAGATGAAACAACAAGCGGAAAACAAAATAACCTCATTTGTTTCAACTGAAAAATTAAAGGATAAAGAAGTTAACAAACTTTTTAATGCGCCATTCTGGGAAAAGCTGGCTTTTGCCTGCATAAACTGCGGAACATGCACATATGTGTGCCCAACATGCTGGTGCTTTGACGTTCAGGATGAAACACACGTGTCATCCGGCATACGAATACGGAACTGGGACAGTTGTATGTTTCCGCTTTTTACTCTTCATGGCTCAGGCCATAATCCAAGAAATACCAGCACGCAGAGGGTAAGGCAGCGGTTTATGCACAAGCTGAAATATTACGTAGATAAATATAATAATGGCATTCAATGTGTTGGATGCGGTCGATGCATACGTCTATGCCCGGTAAACATTGATATACGAAAAATATGCAATACAATGAACAATTACGAGTGACTAAAGTGGATTAAGTTTACGAGTGAGCTGAAGTTGATGGAATCGTAAAAAGTTGGGGTTTATAATGAGAAATCCGTATCTGCCTTATCCGGTTCGTATAGAAGAAATAACAATTGAGACCGAAGATAAAAACATTAAAACATTCAAACTGGTTTTTTTAAACCATGATGATGAAAAGAATTTTTCATATAATGCCGGACAGTTTGCAGAACTTTCTGTTGCAGGGAAAGGCGAAGTACCCATAGGTATTGCGTCTTCGCCTACAGAAAAAGGATATTTGATGTTTACAGTCAATAAGGTCGGACTGGTTACAGCTGCTCTTCACTCCATGAAACCGGGAGATATTATTGGCATTCGCGGTCCCCTTGGGAACCATTATCCCTGGGATATCCTGAGAGGAAAAAACGTTTTGATAATAGGCGGAGGTTTTGCATTTACCACGCTTCGTTCTTCAATAATATACATGCTCGATCCTGCCAATCGGCCTGAATTCAAGGAAATTCATGTAATTTATGGCGCACGTTCTCCGGGAATGCTTCTATATAAGGATGAACTGGCTGAATGGGAAGCCCGTGATGATATCAATATGCATATTACAGTTGATTCAACAAATGATCCGGACTGGAAATATAATGTCGGATTTGTGCCTGCTGTTACTGAACAAAAAGCGCCTCCTGGAACTGAGAATACATATGCCATTATATGCGGCCCGCCTGTTATGATTAAATTTACTCAGCCGGTATTAGACAAGCTCAACTACCAGCATGATAAAATTATTATGTCACTTGAAATGCGCATGAAATGCGGAATTGGGATGTGCGGAAGGTGTAATATCGGAAAAGAATTTGTATGCAAGGATGGACCGGTTTTTACCCTTGCCAAACTAAACACAATGCCAAAAGAATATTAAATCAGCATGATGGAACTTTTTACGACGCCATCATTTTTATATTGACATTGATTAATGGGTAGTATACTTAATCTTAATTAATACAAAATTAGAGGGGCAAAGAGCTATATTATTTTTATTTTACAAAGGAGGGTTGTTTAATGGATGTCGAATGGATGGGTAAAAAATTTGTCGTAGATGAAGATGGATTTATTGATGCTTTTGATCACTACTGTCCTGAGTGGGAACAGTGGGTAAAAGCCGAAGAAGGTATTGAAGAAATAAATGATGAACATAGAGTAATGATCAAAATTCTTCGTGATTATTATGAAAAAAATGGTATTGCTCCAATGGTTCGTATTCTTTCAAAACAGAGCGGTTTTAAACTGAAACATATATATGAACTTTTTCCGTCTGGACCTGGAAAAGGAGCATGTAAGATGGCTGGCCTTCCGAAACCTACCGGATGTGTATAATCAAACGAACAATGATCTGGTAAACTAATTTTTAACTGAAAAGCCCTGCATAAAAACATGCAGGGCTTTTTTTATTACAAAACCCCAAATTCTCTCACGCAAAAAGGTAAAAACCATGCCTTTAATGGATGATATAGACAAGAAAATCTTAAACAGGATACAATCAAACTTTCCAATAACCACCCGGCCTTATCTTTCAATTGCTGAGGATCTGAATCTTTCTGAAGATGAAGTTTTAGAACGTCTTGTCAGGTTAAAGGAAAAAAAAATTATACGACGAATAGGTGGAAATTTTGTGCCTGAGAAATTAGGATTCGTCAGTACTCTATGCGCAGCAAAGGTTCCGGAAGATATGATCGAATCCTTTGCCACAGAAGTTAACAGCTATCCCGGAGTAACTCATAATTACAGACGTAATAATAAATATAATATATGGTTTACCTTTATTGCTCCATCAATGAAAAAGATAAATGAAAATCTTAAAAATATATCTCAAAAAACAGGGATAACGCATATTATCAGTATGCCGTCAACAAAGGTTTTTAAGATAAAGGCTCATTTTGATCTGTAAATCATAAACAATTAAATTCACAGTATTCCTTATCTGATATCAGGCCATGAAAGATATACGCATAGCAGTTGTTGTTTGCAATTCACCTGTAAATAAAATCAGACATAATCTTGACAAGATGAATGGGTGGATAAAAAAAGCAAAAGACCGTGGAGCTGAAATAATCTGCTTCCCGGAGATGAATATTACAGGGTATAGCGTAAATGTTGATATAGGAGACTCTTTAGAATCTATTCCTGGCAATATAACAGATTCTCTTTTAAAAACCGCATCAAGGGAAAACATCGTCATTCTCGCGGGCATGGCTGAAAAAGACAAAAATAGTCGAATATTTGCAACCCACCTTGTGGCCGGACCCGATGATAAGCTTGGAATATACAGAAAACTGTACATAGCTCCTCCTGAGAGCCCAATATATACGCCCGGCAATCAAGGTCCCCTGTTTGAATCCCATGGTGTTAAATTCGGCATACAGCTCTGCTATGACGCTCATTTCCCGGAACTTTCCTCTTATATGGCTATTAATGGCGCAGATATTATTTTCATGCCCCATGCATCGCCAAGAGGAACTCCTGACAAAAAGTTTAAATCATGGATGCGGCATCTTACTGCAAGAGCATACGACAACAGCCTGTTTGTTGTTGCATGCAACCAGACCGGTGATAATGGAAACGGAATAAATTTTCCCGGAATTTCACTTATAATAGATCCATCAGGCAATATTATTAAAAAGAATATAACCGGGAAGGAAAATATGATTATTGCGGATTTAAAGGCTGATGATTTAAAGCGTGTGCGTGAAAACAGGATGAGTTTTTTTCTTCCAAACAAAAGGCCGGATTTATATAACGGTTTACTCTGATCAGCAGTTTATTTATCGAGATTTTCTGCCACGCATATAATCCAGAATATATGCTATTCCTACCATGAAAATAGCGAGACCGGATACATGAAAAAGATCTATCCTGCCATAAAAAAAACGTGTTAAAAAAACCGCAAAAAGAATCCCAAGCACTGCCCTTATGACGAAAACATAAAACTGATTCAAAATAATTACCCTTAAAAGGGCCCCCTGGTTGAATATAAAATATTTTTTATATTCTTTTAAGTAGGTTAACTATAAAACCAGGCAAGAGATGTCAACAAAAGATACAATAACAGCTATTTCAAAGGTTCGGTCCCTTTTTTAAAAACAGCTGTAACTGCATGTTTTGAATCACTGGTCGCAAGACGACCTGTTAAGGGATTTATAGAAACTTTTACAACATCATCCGGAATATCAAAATACTGGAAGGGTCTGCCTGCAAGCGCTTTTGTCATAAATTCAATCCATATTGGAAGAGCCGAGCGTGCCCCTGTTTCCAGGTTGCCAAGAGTTTTATATTCATCTCTTCCCACCCATACTCCTGTTGCAATCGCAGGAGAAAAACCAACAAAAAGCGCGTCCTTGTACTGATTGGTAGTACCGGTTTTTCCTGCGACAGGATGATCTACAACCCGGGCTTTTATACCTGTCCCCTCTTTAATAACACCGGACAGCATATCTGTAATTATGGCGGCGGCTGTACGCGACATGACAATGTTTTTCCCGGGTTTTACCTTCCATAAGACCCGTCCGCTGCGGTCAAGAACCTCTGTCACACCAAAGGGTATTATCTTTTCTCCCATATTTGGGAAAACAGCATAAGCGGAAGTTAAATCAATGAGAGTGGTTTCTGATGTTCCAAGCGCAAGGGACAAATCAGCAGACAGACGTGTCTCAATTCCAAGTTTGCGGGCAAAACGAGCTACTGGATCAGAGCCCAGCATTTCCATTAGTCTGACAGCCGGTATATTCTTTGAAGCAGTAAGAGCCTTTCTCAGTGTGATCTCGCCCATATATTTTCTGGAAAAATTCTCAGGCATCCAGTCTTTTTTATTTTCTGCGCCTTTAAATACAACAGGCGCATCAAGTATCATGCTGTTCTGCGTAAAGCCCTGATTAACTGCATATGCGTAAACAAAAGGTTTAAATGCCGATCCAGGCTGTCTTTTAGCAGAAACAGCTCTGTTAAAGGGACTTTTGTCAAAATCCCTGCCCCCTGTCATTGCAAGAATACCACCTGTGCTTACATCCAGCGCAATAAGCGCGCCCTGAGGATAAGGTTCTTTTATTCCATTTTTCTTCATTCGTGTTTCAAGAGCATTCATGCCGTTGGCAACTGCATTATTTGCGGCATTCTGAAGTTTAAGGGAAAGTGTTGTATGAACCGTAAGCCCGTCTTTATAAAACCTTGATGAACCTATTGTCTCCTCAAGAAAATTTTTAACATACTCCACAAAATAACCAGTGCCTGCCTGCTGTTTCTTTTGTTTCCCTAAATCAAGCTCCTGCTTTACAGCTTCATTAAAATCTGAGGCGGTAATTATACCTGTATCCTCCATTTGTTTAAGAACGATGTTTCTGCGTTTCAATGCAAGATCTTTATTTGTTAGAGGAGAATATCTCGAGGGAGCCTTGGGCATGGCGGCAATCAGAGCGCATTCAGATAAGCTTAAATCTTTTACGGATTTTGCAAAAAATATTCTTGCTGCTGATTCAACCCCGTATGCGCCGCTGCCGAAATACACCTGATTCAGGTACATCTGGAGTATCTCGTCCTTTGTATAACGACGCTCAAGCTGAAAAGCCAATACAGCTTCCTTGATTTTCCGTACAAGTGTCTTTTTAGGGGTTAAAAAAAGTGTTTTTGCAAGCTGCTGTGTGATTGTGCTGGCACCTTCAACAAATTCTCTTGCCAGTATATCCTTGGCGGCAGCTCTTAAAATTCCTTTAATATCAATGCCGCTGTGCCTGTAAAAGTTTCTGTCTTCTGTTGTAACTATTGCTTTCTTAAGAAAAAAAGGAATGTCCTTTAAAAACACAAGATCTCTTTTTTCAACAAACAGTTCTGCAAGAATCTCTTTGTCAGATGAATATATACGGGTTACAGCGGATGGATTGAATGATTCAAGGGATATTATCTGGGGAAGGTCGTGAGTTAAAGCTACAATACCACCTGCTGCAACTCCTAATACAATGGCTCCGATCAGAAAAAACAGAATAAGAAGTTTTTTTTTACTTTTCGATTCCAATTCTTGCCAGAACTCCTTTGCGAAAATAATGATTTAATTCCTTCATTTCAGTAACAAGATCCGATTTTTCGATGACCCTTGAATCAGCATACCGTCCTGTAACAACAAGCTCTACATCATCCGGCCTCATTTCAATTATATCAAGAAGATCCTGCACTTCTATCAGCTCGCATGTAACCGCAACATTTGCCTCGTCAAGCATAACTATATTATAATCACCTGAAATGAGAACTTCTTTTACCCTTTCAATTCCCTTTTGAGCCAGTTTAACATCTTCAAAACCTGGTTTACCTTTGATAAAACAGCCTCGGCCAAACTGCTCAACTGTTATAAGGTCGGAAAACCTTTCTAATGCAGTTATTTCGCTGTATTCGCCTGATTTAATGAACTGGCCTATATACACCCTGAGACCTGCGCCTGCCGCTCTGATTGATAAGCCCAATGCTGCTGTGGTTTTTCCTTTTCCATCTCCTGTATAATTGTGTACATATCCTTTCATAGATTTCCCCCTTACAAAAAGTTTTTTACCACAGAGCACACATAGTGTTATTATAAGAAATCTTTAAAACACACCGACATTGTCATTAATTTATATCTCTGTTTGCTCTGTGGCAAAATGACTGGAATCCACTTTTCTTATCAGATCATTAACAAAACATTCTGTGTTGATATTGATAAACGCAATGCTTCCCGGCTGAGCGTGAGATATGGGCTGTCTGTTTTCATCAAAAATCTCATCTATTTTATCTTGCGTGACCAATCCTCTTCTGCTGATGATTTCGATAATATCTCCTCTGCAGATTTTATTCCGAACCTGAATATTCACACTGTTACTCTCATAATCAAGTACTTTACCAACAAACAATCGCCCGTTTGACGGGTTAACCTTACTGTAGTCTGGAGACACCTGGTCTGGATCACCCAAATAAAATCCAGTACAATAACCCCTGTTGTTTATGCATGACAGCTCTTTTATCCACTCATCCTTTATTTTGTATGCTTCCAGATCAGCATAATAAGAATCAATTGCATCTCTGTATGTTTTCACAACAGAAGCAAGGTAGTTGATTCCTTTCATCCGTCCTTCTATTTTCAAGGAGTCTATTCCGGATTCAATCATTTCGGGAATATGCTCTATCATGCACAGGTCCTTTGAATTAAAAATATAAGAACCGCGATCATCTTCAAATACAGGCATATATTCGCCTGGTCTCAGCTCCTCAACAACCGAATATTTCCATCTGCACGGGTGAGAACAAACTCCCCTGTTGCTGTCACGTTTAGTCATAAAAGTGCTGAGAAGACATCGTCCTGAATAGGAAATACACATTGCTCCGTGTACAAACGCCTCAACCTCCACCCCGGTATGCAGGGAAATTTCCTTTATCTCTTTTAAAGAAAGCTCCCTTGCAGTGTTTACCCTTTTAACACCAAGATTCTGCCAGAATAAAGCAGTATTATAATTTGTTGTGTTTGACTGTGTGCTCAGATGCACCGGTATTTGAGGTATAATCTTTCGAGCCTCGAGAAAAATTCCAGGGTCAGAAATTATAATTGCATCAGGACATATTTCACCTGTTTTATGAAGATATTCGCAAATTGCCTGCTGATCTGAATTTCTGGAGTATATGTTGCATGCCAGATATATTTTAACATTATCTGCATGAGCAATGTTTACGGCCCTCTGAAGTTCATCAAAAGTAAAGTTTTCAGAAAGATTCCTGAGGCTGAAATCTTTTGCTCCAAGATAAACAGCATCAGCGCCATAATGCATGGCAATTTCAAATTTTTCGAAATTGCCGGCAGGCGCAAGAAGCTCGATTTTATTTTTTTTTGTCTTTTTTGTCATACAAACCCATCAAGCTTAATAATATGGTTCTTCTCCAATTTAGTTGAAGAAGAGGGTCCAAGGATTCAAGGGGTCAAGGA
>CAYYMU010000037.1:8393-14939 GCA_964472445.1 uncultured Desulfobacteraceae bacterium | reverse complement strand
AGAAAACAAACCCTTGAATCCTTGACCCCTTGAATCCTTGGACCCTCTTCTCCAATTAAATTGGAGAAGAGCCGTATTTATTAATGGCTTAATTTTTACGACGCCATCAAATTTAAAACTGTCACATTAAAAAATAAGGAGGTTTGATATGAAAAAGTTTAATAAAATTTTATTCCCTGTTGATTTTTCAGAATCAGCGCCAAAAATCGTTCCTTATGTAAAACTAATGGCTGAAAAATTTGACTCGGAAATTCATCTTTTATTTGTAGCACGGGTTTTTGAATATTTTTCAGGTATTTATGTTCCCCATCCTTCAATCAGCAGTTTCGAAAGTGAGTTAGTAGAAGGAGCTAAAAAGAAACTTAAAGAATTTGCTGAGGAATATTTTTCGGATTTACCCGAAACCAAAGCAAAAGTAATTGCAGGAGATATTTCAGAAGAAATTTTAAAATATGTGCCGTCAAGCGATATTGGTTTGATTATTATGGGAACCCATGGTAGAAAGGGTCTTGAAAAGGTGGTCTTCGGCTCTGTAGCTGAAAGAGTATCAAAGACTTCCTCTGTGCCGGTTCTGCTGGTAAATCCCTATAAATAAATTTTTATGAGTTGCAACAGATAATATGGCCGTGGAGTATTTAATAAAAACATCGAGACCTTTGAAAAATGCTCAATTTTGCTCAGTTTCAAGAAAGGTAAAAATTTCAACCACAGGAATATATTGAATATTTCGAGGATTGAAATTTGATCCTGACGCAGAAATTGGGTAAAAGGGTGCGTTTTGCAAAGGTCTCACATCGAAAGTCGTCAGCGTAGAGGAGATATCGTTATGTTAGTTAAAAACTGGATGAGCAAGACGGTTATAACCATTGATACCGAAGATTCAATTCAGGATGCTATGAAATTGTTAAAAACACATAAAATTCGTATGTTGCCTGTTATAAAAAAAGGCAAACTTGTCGGAGTCATTACCGACAGAGATATAAAAAGAGCCTCGGCTTCCGATGCCACTACGCTTTCAGTTCACGAGCTTAATTATATTCTGTCAAAAATTAAGGTAAAGGATGTCGTCAACAAAAGGCTTATTACTGTTCCTTATGATTATACAATAGAAGAGACAGCCGAGGTCTTGCTCAACAATAAAATATCCGGTCTTCCTGTAGTCGATCATGATGGCAAAATCGTAGGCACAATAACTCAGAGCGATATATTCAGAGAGGTGATTTCATCTGCCGGTGTAGGAAGAAAGGGAATCCAGTTTGCAGTTCAGTTAAAAAACAAACCTGGTTCCATCAAGGAGGTGGCCGATATTATCCGGGGATATAATGGGCGTATTGCAAGTATTTTGAGTTCATATGAACGGGCACCCGAAGATTACCATAATGTTTACATCCGGACATACGACATTGACCGTTCAAGGCTTACGGAACTTATTGAGATTTTAAAAGAAAAAACCATCCTTCTCTACATGGTGGATCACGATGAAAATAGACGGGAGCTTTATTAATATTAAAATCTAAAAAGATTATCCTGTTTTTTCTTTTTCCTTGAGCAGCTTGTGCTGGTAAGCATCTCCGCTTTTGATAAGCAGTTCGTCGATATCACAGGGTTTCATTACATAATCGTAGGCGCCTAATTTCATGGCTTCCATTCCAGACTCGATCGATGCATGGCCTGTAAGCATAACAATCTCTATTAAAGGCTCGATCTGTTTGATCTGCTTCAATGTTTCAATGCCATCCATTCCAGGCATCTTGACGTCTATAACAGCCACGTCAAAAGAATTCTGTTTTACCATCTCTATGGCTTCGTTGCCGCTTGCCACATCAGTGATGTTGACCTTTCTTAATTTCAGCCTCTTAGTAAGAGTTATTCTAAAGTCGTCCTCATCATCGACTAACAGCATCCGAATTTCCTGCATTTTCTGTCTCCTTTATATTTTTATTTATATTTTCAACTTAGACTTCCGTTTCCTGAATACAAGATGGGGGCAACTTAATATGAAATGTCGTTCCCTTGTCGACTTCGCTCTCGACCGTAAGCCTGCCGCACAATTTTTCAACTATACTGTAACTGGTGGAAAGACCCAGGCCAGTGCCTTTACCGACCAGCTTAGTCGTAAAAAACGGGTCAAATATCTTTTTTTTAATTTTTTCCGGCATACCCGGCCCCGTATCAGAGATAGAGACTATAACGCCACAGTCCTGCGCCTTTGTAATGAGACGTATCACACCATCTTTATTAATTGCATCTATAGCATTGTTAACTATGTTGATGAAGACCTGTTGTAATTGAGCTCCGTCAGTGACTATACTTGGCAGGTCAGGCTGGAATTCTTTCATTAGGGCTATATTCCGAAACATTGCCTTTTTGTTCAAGAAATCATGTGTTTCATCCAGGACAGAGTTTATATCTACATTTTTATACGCCATCTCTTCCTTGCGGGCAAATCCCATGAGACGACTGATAACTTTCTTCCCCCGCTGAACATGCTTTTTGATATCCTGAGTAGACTTGAACAGCTCACTGTAATTGGGGCTATTTTTTACATCCTCTTCGGTCAGCAAGTCTCCCATCCAGCCGGCTTTTTCAGATATAACTGCCAAAGGATTATTGATCTCGTGAGCAATGCCGCTTGCTAATTTGCCGATGGCCGCCAATCTGTCAGAGCGAACAAGCTGCTCACTAAGTTGCAATTTTTCCATGTCGATTTTTTCCAATCGTACAAAAACCCGCTTGGTAATAAGAATGGTGCTGATAACGATAATGAATGAGCTGATGACAAAGATGAGAAGAACGGTATTTTTAACATGAACCACAGGGCCAAGCTTATGTTTTAAATCCTGTTCGATTACCATCAGCCAGTCGTTGTTTTTTAACCAGGTACTGGCACAAAGGACAGCCTTGCCGTTCTGACGTGTTTCCGTTTCTTCTATACCTCGAAACACGGAAGGCATTTTAAAATCGGATTTAGTCAGTATCCGGTCGTCCTCGACGCCACCTGTCTGATAAACACCTTCCCGGCTCAGGATATATGAGTCACCGCCGCCTTTACCCAAAAGAGCTGTACTCATAAAACGATTTATCTTGTTTATGTCTATGGTCACCCGCAATATCCAAGGCTTTCCATCTTCCATCCTTTTTACGGCAATAATGAAATGGGGGACCTTCCTAAAACCAAGAAAAACATTGCTGATATAGACATCTTTTTTCATTACTTCCTGAAACCACTCCGCCGAACTGTATTGCTTGCCCGTTAAGTGATAAGGCCCGATATAAGCGACCTGTTCACCATCACTGTTAATTATGCCCATATCCTGAAAGGCACTGCAAACCATTTTTGACAACTGAAAAACATTTTGCAGGTTTTCTTTTTTTTCTATGTAGTCAAAGCTATGCGTATAAGCCAGAACACTTAAGATGTTAGCCCTATCATTTAGAAAAAGATCAATGGTGCTTTTTCTGTTCGTAGTCACAGATTTTAATTCATTTCTAATCTTTTCCTTGACTGTGACACTGTAGTAATAGTAGGTAGTTCCGCCTAAAAGTATTAACGGAATAAATGCTATGCAAAAAATGATAAACATAAACTTTGGGCGTAAACGGACATAATGTCTATGCAATTCATTTTCGTTGCTCATGTCTAACCTCCTGAAAAATATAATTCAGAACTATCAGAATTCCCGTTTAGAGACCTTTGCAAAACCTCCCCTTTTGCCCAATTACTGCGTCAGACTCAAATTTTAAGCCTCGAAATACTCAATGTATTCCTACGTTTAAACCTGATTTAAAATTTGGTCACCTTCCTTGAACTTGAACAAAATTGAACATTTTTCAAAGGTCCCGTTTAAGGTAATATTTATGATTGAAAGTAATTTCTATACTAATCATTCTGGAACATCTACAAATGAAGAAAGTTCTTTTAGTATTTTTTCAAGGTATTTGTCTACCCTTCCACTGTTGGAAAGCACCATATCCAGTTGCCTTGTATGCATTACAAGATGCCCTAAGACCTTTAATCGTTCTTTTAAAAAAGGCACTTCCTGCCTCTCTATACGGGCAAAGAGTGTATCTCCTTTAATTTTAACCCAAAAATCAAATTTTTCCAGAACCAGTTTAATAAGTTTTGCTCTTCTTGCCCTGCGTGCCTCATCAGCAGCCCCGCCGTTAAAATTAAAACAAATATAATTTTCCGCTACCTTATCACCCCAAAATGCCTCAACAGTCGAAAAATGAAAACCAAATCGCGAGCTGAGATGACAGAAATTTTTTGATATCATAAGGTAATTGCGATCATTATAACGTGAATGCATACTTGGAACAAGACTTCTGTCTAATGTTGCTCCGTACATGACCGAAAAAAATCCTTTTGTATCTATTGGAGGCGGTCCCTGCCAGGGTATAGCATTTATCCCTTCCCACAAGGTCAGCATGGGCTCGGATGTTATATCTTCAAGCCCGATAGTATCTCCTTTAATCCCTTCTTTACAGCCATCACTCAGATCAATAACCCACCACTGCATGGGAACATTAATAACCAGCCTTTTGGCTAAATGTTCAGGAAAAGAACCATTCTTTTTAAAGCCAAAAAGCTCGGGCAAAGACATTTCATGAGCAAAACGTATAATGTCATGTATTGTCCGGCATCCTTCAATTTTAAAGTTTGGTGCATCTGGATCTGTAAGATTGAGAGGCGCAATATACTTTAATACATTTCCCAGCGTTTTATGAACCGGGCTTCCCTTCATCAGGCTTGTCTTTTTAGAAGCTTTTTCAAGAAGAGATTCGATTCTGCCTGTATAAACTCTGCAACCGGTCGCATCGACCGTAACAACGTCTCCATTATGAATTAGTCTGGTAGCAGTTGAAGTGCCAAGAAAAGCAGGGACATTAAATTCGCGGGCAACAGCAGCCATATGGCCGGTAACACCTCCTCTGTCTGTAACTACGGCGGCGGCGCTGCTTAACAGAGCTGCCCACTGAGGCAGAGGATTTTTAGTAACAAGTACTGCCCCTGGAGGAAACTGCAACATATCTACATTTGTTTCAACTACGAATGCAGGGCCGCTGGCTACACCAGGACTGGCTGTTACACCATTTCTCAGGATTACTGCAGCAGAATCAACCTTTAATTCAGGAAAATTCTGAAGTCCTGTTATCTTTTCGCCAAGCACCATAAGCGGCCTGCTCTGTAAAATCATTACGCTGCCGTCTGGTTCGATGACCCATTCAATATCCTGGGGATCGCCAAAGTGTTTTTCCAGTCGCAGAGCTAATTCGCCTAACAGGGCAGACTGCTCATCTGTAATTGCCGGATTGCCTGCTTTTTCTATGGCTACATCCGCAAGAGATATTCCTTCTGAAATGCTGGAAACAAGCTGTTTACCCTTGGTACTGATTTCTTTTTTTAATATAATTTTTGGGTCTTTTCTGGAAAGAATAAAAAAATCCGGAACCATACTTCCATCTACTACTGACTTGCCAAGCCCCCACACAGCATTGATTATAATACACTGATGACATATATTACCAGGATCTGCAGAATAAATTACACCGCCCGCTGCTGCATCAACCATAGACATACATCCTACACTCATAATAATATCTTCATCACGGAAACCCTTGCTTAAACGATAGGAAATAGCAGGAACTGAATATTTACTCGCAATAATTTCTTTATACGAAAGTATCAGATTCTCCCTGCTCACGTTAAGAACGGAACGATACTGCCCTGCAAAAGAGGCATCCCTTGTATCTTCCCCAAGAGCACTGCTGCGCATGGAAACACGAAGATTATCATCACCTGTTTTTTTTGTTAAATCTGTATATGCCCTGATGATGGCATCTTCGAGTTCAGGAGGACAGGCTGCGTTAATGATAAGATTCTGAATATAGGAACTGGATTTATGAAGCATGGCAATATCAGCCGGCTCAAGGAATTGAATCTGACGGTTAATTTCATCCTGCAGGGAACAGTATTCAAGGAAGTATTCATAGGCAGCGGCAGTAATGGCAAAACCATCGGGCACGGACAGACCCACAGCATTTTTAACCTCACCCAGATTGGCCATCTTGGCTCCAACATGGTCAACCATGGTTTTATTGATGCCTTCAAGCGAAAGGACCAATTCGCCGCTGGTATCTATTTTTTTTTGCTGTAATTCGCTATTAATTTTTGGAAGGATGCCTTCGAGCGATCCTGAGAGTTCTTTGTATTTATAGTTAGATATCTCATTTAAGCAATTGATTATTTTATATATATTAACTGAGATAGCTGTGCAGTTCGCCCGAATAAATGACATTCCAAAAGTACGGCTTCCTGAAAAAGCCGATTCCATGTCGTTTATGAGCTCCAGAACTTCGTTGTTCGTGCTTAGAAGAGTCTTAAAGTTCAGATATCTGTTTGTAAAATTCTTCCGAACACTATCAGATGAGAGATCCTGCCCAACGTTTTGATTATCATCATTAAATAGTTTTTTGAAAAACCGTTTTAATCCAAACATAAAAACAAAATAACATAAAAAATACATAAAAAACAATACATAAAAA
>CAYYMU010000037.1:0-8293 GCA_964472445.1 uncultured Desulfobacteraceae bacterium | reverse complement strand
AATACATAAAAAACAATACATAAAAACAAAAAACCAGGTTTTTTAAAAACCTGGTTTTTTGGGTGAATACTCAGATTACTGTGCCAAAACAACCTTTTTTATTTCATCAAAAACCTCCACGAGCCTGATCATACCGAGAAACTTTTTGCCGGATACAACCGGCATACGTCCTATATTTTTGCCTACCATCACGTGAACAGCCTCGGATAAAGTAGCGTCTTCATTTATACTGATTGTAAATGAAGACATAACATCTTTGACCGCTTTTTTCAATTGTGCCCTGCATTTTGCTGAAAACTCACCATCGTAATAAAAAACAGGATAGTTTTCAAATGTTTCCTTGGTAAGCCAGGAATGTCCCCACTTGCCCATACTATATTTTGGTTCCAGCCCTATAAGAGCATCTCTATAAGACAATTGTCCTATTGGCTCATTGTTTCCGTCAACAACCAGAATAGCATGGTGCCCTGTTTTAGCCATAAGTTCAAAGGCATCCTTAAGGGGTTTGTCTAAAGATATACTATCATAATTTTTAAGCGGAATCATAAGATCCTTTACTTTTCTTTCTGCATTATCTGCCATTATAAGCCTCCGTTTTTTGTTGTGCTGTTTTACTTATTATCTTTTACCTGCCCGAAGACCCTTCCAGGACTGCCTTGCAGCTCACGAACTCTGCTTTCCTGGATTTTCATCTCATGGGCCTTTTTCTTTTCATAGGCACTGGTCATTTTTTCCAGCAACTCATCGAAGTCTGCCGGTTTCATGATGTAATCAAAAGCTCCTAATTTCAGCCCATCAATGGCCGTTTCAACAGTCGAATGGCCGGTAAGCATAATTACTTCCATAAGTGGTCTCTTTTTTTTCATTTCCTGAAGAGTTTCCACACCGTCCATACCCGGCATTTTGACATCCAGTATTACCACATCAAAAAGAAATTTCTCCAAAATCTCCAGTGCTTTTTCCCCGCTTTCCGCACCAGTAACATTGAGTTCTCTTTTTTGAAGACGTTTTATAATCGTTTCGCGAAAATCATCCTCATCGTCTACTACTAAAACCCTAAACTCTTTCATTCTTATTCCTCCTTATTTATACTGTTCAGCTCAAGACTTGCTTTTCCTATATAACATTTCTGCAAAAAACATCGTTGATTAGGAAAAAAAGACTTTCGCGTCAAAGTTGTCAACTGTTTAGCAGATATATAAATACTCCTATGGCGATTGTTGCAAGTCTTGCCTTTTGTTTATTTTTTTGTAAAAATGCTATTTGTATATAGCGCCCCTTTTTGGGAATAATAAAATATCCAAGCGCAAGATTTAAAAGAAATATAATTAAAATAATATGTACCAGCGACTTCCCCAGATCAGACAGCCTTCTCCCAAACAGCTCATAAGATCCAATCCTCTCTCTGTATGTTTCAACATATGAATCTCTTGATCCAAAACCCTCCTCAAATGATAAAGAAGCGGCTGTTTGCTGAAACAGATTTTCGTACGGAGTCATGTTATCTATGGCATAAAGATTAAGATCAAGGTAAACGAGATGAGTTCTTCCCAAAAATACCCTGTGAAATTCCTTTGCCTCATTGCCCCCGGATAATCTGTAGCTGCAGATAAAACCAAAATCCTTATTCTCCTTATTGAAAACCGGATTTTCTACAACGACATTTTCAGCTCCTTTTTCGCCAAGTCTTTTTTTCATGAGCTTTCCAAGTTTTTTAATTACTTTGGGATCAAAAAACTCATCTATCTCAAGATAATCTGTGAAGACCTTAAGGCGTTTTTTTTCATGCTTATAGGTCTTGATACTAAGAAGAACAAGGCTGTTTGCTTTTTGGTTCAAATCATCGAGATAAATAAATGTCCTGCTATGCTCTGTCAGGACATTTTTACACAACTGACGATGTTCCGGATTAAGGGCGCTGGTACGAAGCCACTCTTGTGATATTTCTTGAAAGCCCGCAGGAATGTTAATGGAAAAATGAGCGTCCTTATCTTTGTAAAGACTATTTCCAGCTTTTTCAATGGCAAAAGCATCAAAACTCAGCAAAAAGCACCCCAGGCATATTATCAATATCCATCGGGTATTGATCCCGGCATGTTGCGTCCAAAATCCTGGCCGGATGCGAGACTGGGAGCTTTTTGCTTTTGTTTTTCTTGTCATCTATATTATTTCCTTTTGCTTAATAACATTATTTTCTCCTGCGATCTTCAAACGAATCCCCGGCACTTATTAAACAATTGCCGGCCAGGGCAGGAACTGCCAGTATCCAAAGAAGCAGACTATCCAGAGAATCGCCATTGAAATAAATACAAATGGGAGACCATATCTGACAAAGTCAATGGGGGCGAGAAGCTGCTCTCCTGTCTCCGGATGTTTCGCCATCCCGTAGGCAATAGCGTTGTTTACGGTACCTACTATCATAGCGTGGGCATAGGATGAGCCGAATGAGCAGGCAAGTCCCACCTTCCACAGGTGTACATCTCCTATAGCGGCCATGGGAAGCACTACAGGACCGAGAGCGCCAACTGCCGCGCCGTCACTCATGAAGTTGGTCGCAATAGTAGTAATCAGGCTTGATGCCACCACAATACCCATGCCTTTGTGGAAAGCCTGCGGCAGTATTGCTACAAAGTTCTGGGCTATCCACACACCGGCTCCCGTGTATTTCAGGGCAACACCCATGGCGCAGGCTCCTGCATAAAGCCCCACAACATCAAAGCGCACCCTTTTCTGGACATCTTCCCATGTCATCAACCTTGTCAAAAGGATTAAAAATACAATTAACATAGTAGCGCCGCCAAGACCGATCACCGCACTGGCACCTATCCAGAGGACAATCTGGGCAGCAAACAGAGCAGCCATGGTAAGCTCTTTACCCCGCATAGGGCCTATGCCCTCAACGCCTTTTTTCATCACACCGCCCAGGTCCATCTTGAGGGCTGGGCCGCTTTTGCGAGCCACGATAAAATATATCCACGTGCCACAGGCCAGAGCAAGAAACGGAACCACTGGCAGGCCGTACATCATCCACTGGGCAAAACTCATGGGCAGGCCATAGTCTGCGAAATAACCTACCATGATAGCTGAACGGCCGCCAACGGCAGGTGATCCTGAGCCGCCCACGTTCGCGGCAAAACATATACCCAAAAATAAGGTGCATGCCAGGGCGTGAAGCTGTTTCTTGTTGCAGCCCGCTTTTTCCCCTGCAACATATACAAGGGCAAGGATAGGACATAAAAGTGCGACCAGAGCATGTTCTGAAAGAAAACCGGAAAGTACGGCCAGAACCGGAAAGAAGATAAAACAAAAACCCTTCAATCCCTTGATCTTGCCCAGAAGGACATTTCCGATTCTCCTGTCAAGTCCGGTTACGCCCACTGCAGCGGCCAGAATAAGCACGCCGAGGATGAAGAATACCGCATCCTTCATGTAGGCTTTCGCTATCATATTGATGGGCAGAATCATATAAAGATACATAATAACCCCGACCAGGATGTTGGTAGCCCCCAGAGAGATCGCCTCCGTGCCCCATAGAAGAGCAATGCTGAAAAGCATGGCCACGCACAGAATCATCTTATGGGCCACTTCCTCCGGGGTATAATTTTTTTTCGTAAGCTTGTTGTACGAATCCACGAAGGTGTAGGTGCCCGACGAGTACTTAGCGCCCTTGACGTTCTCCTGCTGCACGAGATCTATCATGGTCTGCGGCGTGGGAATTATATAAACGAGTGTAATAAAAAAGATTAAAAGACCAGCTATAACAATCGGTATCTGACCTGGGGAACCTTTCCACCAGGCCCAGGAAAAAGGCTTGTTATTTACTGCTGATACTGTAGCTCCATGTTCCATTTTATGTTTCCCTCCTTATCTATTATTAATTTTTTTATCCTCACCTTACCTCCTCTTTTGGAAAAAGGCGGGGCATTAATTAACAAATAACTCTTTTTTGCCATGGACATAATATCCAAACAGACACATGAGCATGACAGACGCCAACTGGTTGACTGAAAATGACGACATCATTGTTATCAGGTTGTTTGTAATACCAAAGGCAAAAAATATCATGTACACAGTCCATGCGTTTTTCCTTAATTTCAGGAACCCGCTAAATATATAAAAACTGATTCCGCCATGGAGAAAATGGATCACAACCGCCGGTTTTCCTGAAACTGCCACTCCTAAAATACCGGCCGGAGTCTCCGAAATACCTGCGCATATGCAAAACATACCGCCGGCCAGCATAAAAATACTCAGTAGTGTAATTCCCCACGGCCTCTTTTTCACATGTTCAACCTTTCCCTTGACATCACCCTTTTTTTGGGGCCGGTTCTCGATATCTATTGTCATGATGCTTCCCACCATATCACCTCCTTCCCCTGATATTACCGTTATCTGCACACCGAGGATATCAGGTCATTACTTCTATTTATCCCGCAAGTTCTTTCTTGATAAGTTGTTTTAAGTATTTCATATCCACGGGTTTGGACAAATAAGCTGCGCAGCCCATACGCTCTGCAGCCGGCTTTCTACCCCACGAGGGATATGCAGATATAATGACAACAGGCAGCTGCCTGTTAATGCTCTTGAGCTTTTTCAGTACCTCGAGTCCATCCATCTCAGGCATGCAGACATCAACAATAGCCAGATCAAAAAGATTGTCCTTAGCAAGCCGCAACGCTGTTTTACCCAGATCAGCACATTCAACCTGGTAACCCTCCTTGCCAAGGACTCGCTTTAAGAGCACCCGCATGTTTTCTTCATCGTCTACAACCAGAATCCTATAAGCCATAAGCCTCTTTCAAATGTCTCCATGTCCAGTTTTCCAAAATAACTACAAGGATATTGTATGTGTTTTATAAAAGCATAAACTAAGAAAAATTTAAGCTGATTAACTATGTAGCAGGAAACATACCAAAAAGGATGGTTAAAAATATAAAACGATAAACTATTGTATTAACAGATAATTATTAGAAAAAAACAGGGGGATGACCAGTAAGGGAAAGGTGTCTTTTCGCTCAGAATAATGGACACTGTCCATTTGTTTGGACAGACAAACGAGGTTACTTTAAATCAGTATGATATTTTTTAATACATTCTGGACATATTCCATGAGAAAAATTTACTCCTGACATTTTCTGGTTAAAATACTCCTCAACAGAAACCCATTTATACTCGTTACGATTTTCTTCATAACGTATTTTCTTGCAGTGCATGCATATCGGAAGATTGGATTCATATACCCACAAACGTCTTTCCGCTCTTTTTAACTGAATGGCTCTTTTTATAACAAAAAGAAATTTTTCTTCAAAATTATTTGTTTCTTCGGAAATGAGATCATCTGCTCCTGTTCTCATTGCCTCAACAGTAGTTTCTATATTCTTTGTGCTGGAAAGGATTATAATAGGAACACAGTTATTTCTGAGTCTGATACTCTTTATCAATTCAAGACCATTTATCTTTGGTATATTAAGGCCTGTGATAAAAACATCATATTTAAGACCGGTTACGTTTTGCAGAGCTGCCTTGCCGTTTTCCACACATGTAACCTCATACCCGCTGCTTTCAAGCAGTGATGTGACGTTACAAACAATTGAGGGAGATTCGTGAACTAATAATGATTCTTTCATAATGATATCTGTATTATTAATGCCTTTTATGATTCCCCTATACCGAGTTCCTGTATTTTGTTATACAGAGAGCTTCTGCTTATGCCAAGAATTTTGGCGGCCCTGGTCTTGTTTCCATTTGAGTCGCTTAGAGCCGCTAATATGGTTTTTTCTTCGGTTTTTCGTCCCGCAGCTCTGGTCGCACTCTTGAGAGATTCCAGGCATTTTTTTACACCGCTACCTTCATGCCTTATACTCAATGGAAGCGAAGTTTCATCAATAACTGTACCTGAGCTTAAAAGCACTGAGCGTTCCATAACATTTTCGAGTTCTCTGATATTCCCAGGCCATGGATTTTTCATAATAATCTTTAAGGCAACCGGCGTAATACTGGTAAGTTTTTTATCGTAAATCACCGAATATTTTTGCATAAAATAATATGCCAGCGCTGTAATATCGGATATTCTTTCACGTAATGGAGGCAGGTCAACAGTAACAACAGCAAGGCGATAGTAAAGATCTCTTCTAAAATCCTTTTTGCGCATAGCCTCCTCAAGGTTTATATTTGTGGCAGCCACAATCCTTACATCTCCCTTAAGGGTTTTAACACTGCCTATGGGCCTTACCTCTTTTTCCTGAAGCACACGGAGAAGATTCAACTGCACAGACGAAGAGATAGTGCCGATTTCATCTAAGAAAAGCGTGCCCTTGTCTGCCGCAATAAAAAGCCCTTTTTTATCTTTAACCGCCCCTGTAAACGCACCTTTGACATGTCCGAACAGTTCACTTTGTAAAAGTTGTTCAGGAAAAACAGCACAATCCACTGCTATAAAAGGCTTGTCTCTGCGGGAGCTTACGTTATGGACAAATCGTGCAATCAGCTCCTTGCCTGTACCGCTTTCTCCCTGAATCAGGATTGTTGCATTACTGTCAGCCACTCTGGCAACAAGCTTCAACACATCCTTCATGGTTTTGCTTTTTCCGATGATTTTCTTAACTCCGTCCTTGTCTTTCAGATGTTTGCGGAGTCGTTTGACCTCATTACGAAGTTCACAGTATTTTAATGCCTTTTCAACTGTCAGAAGAATATCATTTTTGCGAAAAGGCTTGGTAAGATAGTCAAATGCGCCTGTCTTCATAGCCTCAACCGCGGATTCAATAGAACCATAGGCTGTAATTATAATAAAAGGAATATCCAGGTGCCTTGCTTTTACCTCTTTCAACAGGTCCATGCCTCCGAGGTCAGGCATTTTAAGATCAGAAAACATCAGATCAAAGTCATTTTTTTCCAGCAGGCTTATGGCCTGAGTTCCGCTGCCAGCGGTTTTGACCTCATGGCCCTGTTTTGTAAGAATTTTTTCAAACAGCTTGAGCATGTGATACTCATCATCCACTACTAAGATTTTTGCCAGCATGGTATCTCACCTCAATTTTTTATCGGAAAATAAAGGTTGCATATGGTTCCTGTTTCCTTTTGATTTTCTATTTCAATTTTCCCTTTATGGTCTTCCATTATACGCTGGCAGACAGAAAGTCCCAGTCCTGTTCCCTTGCTTCCTTTGGTGGTAAAGAAAGGATCAAAAACACGATGCAGCGTCTTTTCAGATATACCGTTACCCGTATCTGATATACTGAGCCGTATCCAGTCACCTGATTTTTTTAACTTTTTCCTGCATATAAGACTTATGCTGAAAGTAAGAACACCCGAATCAGGCATCGCCTGTATGGCATTAATCATAACATTCAGAAAAACCTGCTGTATAAGCTGGGGATCAAGCTTTACAAGAGGAAGTTTTTCCCCAAAAATTCTTTTTATACGCACCTTGTTTTGCTTAATTCTGGGAGTCAGCAATACAATTGAACCTTCAAGAAGTTCAACTATGTCAACAGATATTTTATCAGTAGGCTTTAAACGCGCAAAATCCAAAAGGCTTTTTACCACCTCTACGCATCTGGCTGTTTCCTTTTCAATAATTTTGATTGACTCAAACAGAGGATCGTCTGCTGGAATTTCCTCTAAAATATCCTGTACAAACCCGAGGATAATACCAAGGGGATTATTGATTTCATGGGCAATGCCTGCGGCTAGTTCGCCCATAAAGGCAACCTTGCTGGATCGATGAAGCTGATCCTTGAGCATATCTCTTTCTGCAACAAGTCTTCGGTATCGCTCTTCATCTTCCCGGATTTTTGCTTCCCTGGTCCGCCTTTCAGTTACATCCCTGATAATTATAAAGAGATGGGGTTTCTGCCGGTAATCAAAAGGGGTAAAAGAAACATTTGCCGTGCATATTGTATCTTTTGTTCGGTAAAGATCAATATCAACCTCAGTCGTCTTTTTAATATCATGCAAACACGAAAAAATATACCGGTTCTGTTCATAAGACGCACACAGATCCCGCAGACTGCCCTGCAAAAATTCCGTCCGTGCATATCCCACAAAATTTTCCAGGCATTTGTTAACAAAAATTATCCGGCCATTGCTGTCTGCAATTATCAGGGGAAGGCTCGCCCCTTCTATCATGGTTTTAAACAAAGACATTTCCATTTTACTTAGCCATCTGCAGTTAGATTCGTGACTTTCAAATAACTCAACTGTAATTTTTGCCGGTTATCGTAACAGTTATAATTAAAGGTTCTTCTCCAATTTAGTTGAAGAAGAGGGTCCAAGGATTCAAGGGGTCAAG
>CAYYMU010000036.1:0-15042 GCA_964472445.1 uncultured Desulfobacteraceae bacterium | reverse complement strand
GCTTGAGTATTAGGGATCAGGGATCAGGCGTCAGGGATCAGGGATCAGGGATCAGAAACTGGAAACTGGAAATTAGAAATTTGGAAAACCGGAGAACCTTGAACTTGTTTGAACCGCAAAGCCTCAAAGAACGCAATGGGATAGATATAAATTAAAGGTGTCGGGTGTCAGGGATTAGGGATTAGAAGACCGGAGCGAAGCGACTCCTTAACTTTAGGCACTTTAATATACTTTAGGCATTTTAGGCACTGATATACAGATCACAGGTTTTTCCCATTTAGCGCCTTTGCGCCTTGGCGTGAGACATTTTTTTCTTCGTGTTTTTCGTGGTCTTCGTGGTGAAAAAAAACAGGAAACAGGACGTACTCGTTGATTTGCTCTATCCTCCATGCTATTATATCCTTTATATTTTAATTCAGCGTCCTCTGCGTCTTGAGCAAACCTGCCAGAGGCGGCAGATAACGCGGGTGGTGAAATAAATATAAGGGTCAGGGATCAGGTGTCGGGATCAGAGGATCAGGGATCAGGTGCCAGGGATTGAGAACAATTTTGAGTCTTGAATGTTGAATTTTAAATTAAACAGCTTTTCTCTGTGATCTCAGTGGTGAGACAAATATAAAAAAGTGTCGGGTGTTAAGTGTTAAGATTATTGAACAGATTGCTTTTTTAAATTGTCGCGTCTCAGGACAATTTAAAAGAATAAATTTCTCAGCGTCCTTTGCGTCTTGAGCGGAGCGGGCGGTGAAATAAATAGGAAATTAGAAATTAGGAAAACCTGAAACTGAGCAACCAGCAAAGGAACCACAGAATTTTGAAGTGTTTGAATTATGGATAAACCAATGACAGACAATAATACTAATAAACTGATAAAAATTTCAGGAAATTTAATGGTCGGGCAGGCTATTGAATTTCTGTCTGGCATAGATCCTTTTTCTTTTCTTCCTGAAAATGAGCTGAACAAAATTGTAGAGCATCTTTATACTGTATTTTATAAGAAAAACACGACTCTTTCTTTTCATGAACAGTCAAAATTAGAATATCTTTATATTATTAAGAAGGGCGCTGCTGAACGCTACTATGAAAAAAACGGCAGGCAAACACTTAACGTTAAAATAGGTGACGGTGACATGTACGGCGGAATTTCAATGCTTTTAAATGATGGAATCGCAGTCCGTACACTTAGAGTTAATAAAGATTCTTATTTCTATGTTCTTCCTAAAAATATTTTCTTAGATATTTGCAGGCAATATGAGTCATTCTCAGAATTTTTTACCGACACATTTGGGAAACGCATGCTTGACAAATCATATGCTGAGATAATCGCAAAAAGTATTAAGCCTGGGGAAGATACTCCGCAGTTATTTAACCAGCCTGTTTCAAATATATTTTCCAAAATCAGAGCCTGTTGTACAGATGATCTGCCGATTCAAAAAGCGGCAAAGATAATGAACCGGGACAGATGCAGCGCTATTCTAATAAAAAGGCAGGATGACGAATTTACAGGAATAGTTACAGACACTGATTTAAGAAAAAAAGTTATTGCAGAAGGTTTTGATATCAAAAAGCCTGTTGCTGAAATCATGTCATCTCCTTTAATTACTATTTCAGCTCAAACGCCCGTAGTTGAAGCTCTTTTAACAATGATGCAGAAAAATGTTAAACACCTTGCAGTGAGAGACAGCAGCGAAAAGGTGGCCGGAGTAGTTACCAACCGGGATCTGATTATGGCACAGGGGCAATCTCCCCTTCTGATTAATCGCGATATAAGTTCTGCGGAGAGCGTAGAAGAAGTTATTAATATACACAAACTTTTGCCTGGATTAATTCAGAGCCTTATAGGCAGCGGCGCTAAAGCAAAGAATGTTACAATGCTGATTACTACAATTTCAGATGCTGTATTAAAAAAACTCATTGGTTTTGCGATTGCTGAATCAGGAGCTCCGCCAGCAAGATTTGTATTTATGATACTTGGCAGTGAAGGAAGAAAAGAACAAACCCTTAAAACCGATCAGGATAATGCAATAATATTTGAAGATGTGCCGGAAGAGTCGCGTCAAAAGGTTCAGGAGTATTTTATAGGGTTTGGAGAAAAAGTCTGCACATGGCTTGATCAGGCAGGATATGCCTTTTGTAAAGGCGGCATAATGGCAAAAAATCCCAAATGGTGTCAGCCCTTATCTGTCTGGAAAGAATATTTTTCAAAATGGATACATACAGCAGAGCCCGAAGATCTGCTTTGGTCAAGTATTTTCTTTGATTTTCGCTCAGGCTGTGGTGATAAGAATCTGATAGATGAGTTGAGAAAATATCTTTTTGATTCTCTTGGCGAATGGTCAGGCTTTTTTCGACATCTTACTGAAAATGCGTTGCATTTTAAACCGCCTATTGGCTTTTTTCGTAATTTTGTTGTTGAATCAAAGGGTGAACACAGCAATTCTTTTGATATTAAGCATGCAATGATGCCTATAGTTGATTTTGCACGAATCTATGCTTTGAAAAACAGAATTGAAGAAACAAATACCCAGGAAAGACTGCACCAGCTTTATTTAAAGAAAGCTTTATCATGGCATGAATATAGTGAAATAGAGCAGTCTTACAGCTTTCTTATGCAAACAAGATTTGTGCGCCAGGTTACATCTATTATAGAAGATAATAAAAAACCGGATAATTATATCAATCCCAAAAAGCTTTCAAGTATTGAGCAGGCAATGCTTAAAGAAATTTTTAAAAGAATAGAAAAACTTCAAACAAAACTGGATTTTGAATTTACGGGCCTTACATAGAAAAAATATGCCCAGATCATTTTTTTAAAAATCCTTCTCCTTTCAGTCAGGCAGCCTGCTGCCGCAATTTGAACAGAACCGGTCCTTTTTTTCTGTTGGCTCGCCGCAACTTGAGCAGTGTTTATAAGGATGACCAATCTCCATGAGTAATTGCCCCTTTATTACAGGAACCATTTTTTTATCTGCTTTATAATCAGCGAATATAGGAACTTTTTTGACAACACCGTTTACAGGAGAATTTATAGAATATTCAACCTTCATTAAGGACAGATTTAATATTTCTTCACCTTTCTTTACACTGTCGCCTGCCTTTTTGTGAACAAGCCACAGGTCGGCATCAAACGGAGCGCCAATTTGATAGGGGTTGTTTTCATCGGCCATTTCCATTCCTTTTTTGGCGGCAGCTCTTTTCCCAACCTGTATTTCTTCAACAAATACTTCGTGATCAAGTTTGTAGCGGATTCTTCTTTTGCCGTTTTTCCTTATATTGCCTAAACGCATGACTTCTATGGCATGTATTTTGCCGTCAGAAGTGCGAAATTCCCTTTCAACTCCCAGCTCAAGGCCTTCAAACCAGATGTCGTCTGGAAGCACATTAGGGTCGCTGTATTTTTCCAGGTTTTTGATAAGTTTCAGAGCATCCCCGGGATGATTAAGGTAATTGACCAGTTCTTCTTCTGAAGGATGTCTTCCAATATGTCCCGTTAGTTCTTTTTTTACTTCATCTATATTTACCGGAGGAAGAAAATTCAGAGGACTTTCCTCGGTTCTTCCGGCAACAGCTTTTTCCCATTTGTCTCCAAAAACTGATTCATATATCCACTGTTTTGGCCAGCCAAGGGGAAGTCTGCCGAATTTTCCTAACAGAAGATTTTTTAGAGCGTCATTTGCATGAGAAAACAGTATCTTTCTGTTTTCCCTGGTCTGCTCGTCCATATCTTTCTCTTCTACGGTAGTTACCTTTTTTAAAAGGTTAATGATTTTCTGTACTTCCGACATTCCACCGCGTTCATAAGCCTTTACAGCCATCATGTATCCGTTTGTCCATGTTATTTGAGAGCCTGGAGTAACATCGTGGTACCTTATGAGTTTTCTATAGAGTTCAAGAACGAGTAAAATACTGGGCAGTAAAAATGCATAGCCCTGTTTTAAAGCTCCTTCCTGGCTGCTTGAAGTAGCTCCGCCCGGGAGTCCGTGAAGTGTAACATCGTGATCAATTCCAAGAAATGTTGGCCTGCAGTAATGGTCGTAAACAGGCATAAGCTGTTTTAGAACAAATGCAACTTCTCTGATTTTTTCTTTGTCGAGTCTGGTTTTTAAGCCAAGTTCTCCTTCAATATATGCGAGTACCGGCATAACCGCTGTCTGTCCATAAAACCTTACGCTGGGGCCGTCAGCTACATCAAGAATTTTTGCTCCTGCCTGAGCAGCCGCGCCTAATGCCGGAACAGCAAGGCCATCGGTTGCATGACGGTGATACTGGATGATTAAATCAGGGTATTTATCAAGTATGTTTGAAATAAGGCGTTTGATAAAACGCGGAGGACACACTCCGGCCATGTCTTTAAGGCATAATATAATTTTTCTGGATGCTTCTTCATTACTGCATTCTAAAATCCGTCCTGACATTGAAAGAATATTATTCAGAACGCCTATGTAATGAGGAGAATCAAAACCCTCTGCCCAGCTTAAACTGATTGCAGGCTGAAAAATACGGTTTTCAGCATTTAAAACAATTTCTGCAAAAGGAGCCATATTTTCAATATGGTTCAGAAAATCAAAACAACGTATTACATGATAATGTTTTACGATCATTTCACCTGTACGTTTCATGATTTCACGACTCTGCGGAGCATAGCCAAGCACATTTGTTGAGCGTATAAGGATAAGCTTTTGCGTATTTGGAGCAAACTCGTTCCAGTTTGATGCTTCAGCCCATGGATCTGTCATGCAACCAAGCATGGCAACGTGGTAATGTGCGCCCCCCCCGTTTTCAATAGAGGCATATCCGCATTTGTCAATCAGAGGCCCAATAAGCCTGTCATCAAATAAACGGAAACGATTTCCTGTTTCCGACTGAGTTATATCTCTTGGCGTTGTGTTGCAGAACTCAATATATTCTGAATTTCGCAAAAAGCTTAAAATCTTGTCCCGATTGTCGTTGGGGTTAAAGTTCGGCGTATAGGAATGGTCATGGGAAGCCTTTTTTGCCAGACTTGAAATATTTACAGACATTGGACCCACTCTGGAATCCTCGAACTTTCTATAAGGGCCAAGCCCGAGATAACGGTTAAATCCCCTGGCGGTAATTTCAGCCATTAAATCGGCAAGTCGAATTTCTTCGGGTATGGTTTCCCTGTAAGACATAAGTTCAGGTGTATTGTCGATAAACTTGGTATCAAACTCGGCTGTTATGAATTTTGGATGCGAGATAATCTTTTTTTGAAATGGAATAGTAGTTTTCAGGCCGCCTATAAAGTATTCACGCAAAGCCCTGTGCATGATAGCAAGTGTTTTTTTCCATGTAGCCCCATGCGCCATAAGAAGGCTTCCAAGCGAGTCATAGAGTTTGGGGAATTCATATCCTGAAAAAACGCATGAATCGAGTCTTATTCCTTCTCCTCCAGGAGAAAGATACCTGGTTATTTCACCGGCATTTGGTTGAAAATTATTTTGTGGGTCTTCGAAGTTTATTCGGCATTGCATTGCAAAGCCTCTTGATTCCAGGTCTTCTTGTTTCAGGCGCAGTTTTTCACCAAAAGAGATTCTTATCATCTCTTCAACAAGGTCTATTCCATAGATTATTTCTGTGATTCCGTGTTCTACCTGGAGTCTGGTATTTGCCTCGATAAAGTAGAAATTCTGATCTTCATCTACCAGGAATTCAAATGTTCCTATAGAATCATATCCAGAGGCAGATATAATTTCTAAAGTAGCCTGCTTAAGGTTTTTTCTTAATTCATTTGTCATTCCCTTCCATGGAGAAGGGGTGATTTCCAGTAATTTCTGATTTTTTCTCTGGGTGGAACAATCCCTCTCATCCGATACTACTGCATTGCCGAATGAATCGCAGACAGCCTGTATTTCCATATGCCTGACTGATGAGAGAAATTTTTCAATATACAGGTTTGGATTGCCGAAACTTGTTTCCGCAATTGTTGAAGCTTTATGGAAATGCTGCTCAAGTTCTTCTGGAGATTGAATAATAACAATTCCTCTTCCACCACCACCACCTTCGCTTTTTATCATTACTGGATAGCCTATTTCATCGGCTGCCAATTTTGCTTCTTCAAGATTTACTGCAGTGTCAGACCCAGGTATTACCGGCACTGAAACCGATTTTGCGATTTTTCTCGCAGTTACCTTATTACCCAGTTTTTTCATGGGAGATTCTGAAGGGCCGATAAAGATGATATTATTTGTCTTGCACAGAGATGGGAACTGGTTGTTCTCAGCTGCAAAACCCCAACCCGGATGAAGAGCTTTAACATTGTGTTGTATTGCAAGACGAACGATTTGCTTTATATCTAAATATCCTTTTTCCGTGCGGATAGTATAAGCCTTGTCTGCCTTGGATACATGAGGCGCGGTTTTGTCTTCCTCAGTGGCAAATGCCACATATATGCCGTTCATTTCTCTTATGGTCCGTCCTATGCGAAGGGCCGGAATTCCTCGATTGGCTACACCTATTCTTAGATTTTCAATTGGCGAATTCATTTAAATTTCTCCTTGTTACTGACTTTACCATTTCTCCCGATTTATTGTAACAACTAATCGGAAGATAATTCCTGTTTTATTAAAAAAATGAGCGAAGCGATATCCACATTCGATGTTTACCCGCCTTCGGCGGCGCCAGAGGCGACCAGGGTTCGATGTTGAGCGTTCGATGTTCGACGTTCATCTCTATTTTATAATTTATTATATTTCATCTGAAATCAAACTAAAACCGAAGTTTTTCATTTCATATATATACAGGCCGTCAACCTTTAAAAACCCATCTGCGGTAATGCCCGGGAAGGGAACGTCCTGAATACTTGTTATCACAGCTTCAACCTCGATTTTTTTATTAGACGGAATAACCTGCCCGCGATAGGTCCAGTTATGCTGCTTTTGGGTAATAAGTTCAAATTTATGGGTGTCGGATAGATGTTTCCAGCGATCAAGAGCCACAAACTTTATAAGTTGAAGAAATGCTTCTATTCCAAGAGAACCCGGCCATACCGGGTCCTGATAAAAGTGAGCCTTGAAAAACCATTCATCAGGATTTACATTTTTTGTTCCACGAATAAAACCAAGACCTTCTGGGCCGCCGTCCGGCAGGTATAAATCAATTTCATCTATCATGCGAAGCGCTTTTGAAGGCATTGATAACTTTGAGCATGTATCTGTTTCAGAATCCTCAGGCGTAAGCGGGGCATCATCCTGGAATAAATATTTACTGTTTTTGTTAAGACCGGACTGTTTTGTACTATATGAATGTTCGCCTGTGTTGCCCAGACCTTTCTGCTTCATAAGGGCGGTTTCTGTAAAAAAACCAAAGGAAGTATTTCCCTCATAGACTGTTTTATTCTGATTGAGTATAAGAAAATCAAATTCTTCTATGATCATCTCACCAGCCTCAGAAACTTTTTTTGTACGAGCCTTCATGGTAAGGGTTTTTGTCTTACATGAAACATTGTCGCAGATGACTGCATTTCCTCCAAGGTTTCTAAATTTGAGATCATTTTTGCTTTTAAGCGCAGATCCCATGTATGCGGCAAGCCAGCCGCATGGCTGTAGCGCTATTTCAAGCAAAACGCAAAACGGAATCATATTGCTGCGGTCTGATTTAAAGTACCATGCATCATAAGGCACATCATATTCTGCTTCTATCCATCCGTCAGGTTTTAATACCCACGGCTTTGGCTCGATGGAAACTATCCTGTCAATAAAAAAATATGGCGGGCCCGGAAGCCTTGCAATACGCCTTTTTTCGTCAAACTCTTTATATGGCTCGCCAAAAGCATCAGATGGTTTTCCAATGGAAAATGCGAGCAGTTTTTTTTGATCAAACAGGGCTGGTCTTTTTTTTGTTTTCCAGAAAGATTCTATCTCACCGCCTGTTATGCCGGTCATTTTCATGGACATGTCTGTAAACATGACTATTCTATGATCGTCGGCATACATAAGAGCGTCGGCAATTACATATGGTTCAGGACTGTATCCTATTTCCTTTATGATTATTTCATAAACAACGTGTTTTGTATTAAGTGTTACCGGACCACGGCATTTTAGTCTGCTTTTAACCCCGACTACCGGTTCATAATATACGCCCGACTTGTTTGTTACCCATCCAATGCGCTGAATAAAAACCCTTAGAGTGTGTGCGCAGCATTCGTACATTAATGTGCCCGGCATTACCATGTCATCCATAAAATGGCAGGTAAGGAACCAGTCGTCCGGATGAATATCAGCTTCTGCCTTAATAATGCCGAGTCCGTATTTTCCTCCATCCGGGTCAAGATGAAGAATCCGGTCTATAAGCTTCATTCGAGTTTTTTTGTTTTTTTGCTTTCCCGGAAGCCTGAGCGATTCGGCTAATTCAACGCCATTAAAAACAGGCCCAAAACATTTCTTTAGATTTCCGTCTCTAAGCGCATTTACTTTTTCATCATTATATTTTTCAACTCCTGTTTCTACAAGCCTTTTATATCCCGGCCCTTTTTTTCCTTTAACCGGCATTTTATCTTCATTGCTCAGGCTAATTCCTCCTGAATCTTCAACTTCTTTTTTAGTGAAGAAACCGGCGCATCCTTCAGACATGGTTATAATGTGGCAATCATTGATAAATCCTTTAAAGTCGAAGAAGAAAAGGTATGTTTCACCCTGGCGGATAAATTTCTCAATATTGATTTCATATTTTATAGTGTCTCCAGGCTGCGGCAGACCACTGTGAAATGTCACAACAGCATCAAGCAGTCTGTAAGTTCTTTTGCCTTTTACAACAAGGTCTATGCCCAGATAAGAGCACAGAAACAAATCAGCCTGTCCTGCTTCGATTGATATGCACACAGGAACCCGGCCGCCATCAAGGTACCATGCTTCCGGCAAAACATCATGTTCTGTTACTAAGCAACCTGAGCCTAATGATGCTTTTTCACCTTTAACTGAAACTATCCTGTCAACAAGCATTAGAGGCTCGTCAGGAAGACGCACCCTGGCATTATATGTATCAACAACGGCAAATTCAGGACCGAGCACCTTTGCTAAAGAGCCTGTGGCAAATTCCATGCACATTTCCCTGGAGAAAAGCGGTGTTTTTTTCTCTTTCCGATTTCCGATTTCCGATTTCCGATCCCTGGCCCCTGGCCCCTGACCCCTGACCCCTTTTCTTTCGTCTTTTCCGTTTATGTTTTGAGCCGTAAGTAATTCTGTTTGAAGTTCAAATGTCTTTGCATAGGAGTTTTGCAGCCCGGCTGAAAAATCCAGAAAAGTTTTGTGAGCATCTGCTGTGGATTTAAAGTTTTTTTCTGCAGCCTCTATAAAGTCTAAATATGGAATAACTGATTTTTTAGTTGCAGATGCAGCCTGTGGTTCTTTTTGTTGTGCCTGATAAACAGAAGGTAAAGCAGGGCAGGGGGGTTCTCCGCCAATGATCAGACTTATTTCTCTGCCTGTTTTTTTATTGTTTTTCTGATTGCGATATTCGCATATTTGCTCATCTGGTTTTTCTTCTGTATCCTTAAATTCTTCAAGGATAACATGACTGCAGTTGCCGTCTATTGTCATGGATGCTATGCATGCCGAACGCGGGCAGTTTTCCCCGGACTCAGGCCATGATTGACTCGATGCGGGAATGCTTAATAAACCTTTTTTCCACACATTATTTGCCGGAGAGACGCAGTTTATCAAAGGGGGTATTATTTTCTTGTGCAGACAAAGAGAGGCTTTAACAAGGGAAGCAATGCCCGAGGCAGCTCCTGTATGTCCAATATTTGGTTTTACAGCTCCTGCTGCACACGGCTGGTCAAGATCTGTAAAAAATTCATTAAAAGCTTCCGATTCAATATTATCTTCCTCAAGGTTTCCGCTTCCGTGTGTTTCTATATAGCCTGTGGAAGATTTTTTAACCCCTGCATCATCAAACGATCTTTTAAGAGAAAGAATATAAGTTTTTTTTAAAGAAGAAACACCTGAGATTTCCCCACCGCAGGCATTTCCAATTCCTTTTATAACCGAGTAAATCCTGTCTTTATCCTTTATGGCTGTATCAAGCCTTTTCAGGACAAGCGCTGCTGCTCCTTCTCCGGGAAGAGTTCCGCATGCTGATTTATCAAAGGGGCAAATTTTATCCTTTCTTGTAAATGGCCTTGATTTGTTTGCCATTATAATATTCCGGACATCGCCGCAGAGATCTATTGCGCCCACAAGAAATGCATCAGTTTCATTCTGCTGAAGGGATCTTACGCCTATTTCAAGGGCTTTAAGACCTGATGTTTCCTCGTCGGAAACAACGAAACTAGGGCCTCCCAGACGAAACTCTCTTGCGATTCTGCTTGCGACAATTCCGCCAAGCGCACCCAGAGTACGTGTGCTTGTAAGGGGAGGGCCGCATGAGTCTTTCAGAGATTTAAGCCAGTTTGCAGTTTGCCGGGAGTCCAAACCCAGTTTTTTTGCCCAGTTTTTAACATAATTATTAAGATGCCAGCGAACATTAAAGCTGGTTGCCTCAAAATCAAATCCGATTCCTATTAAAACCCCCATTCGGGGTCGAATTTTTCTTAACTCAAGACCTGCATCATTCATGGCGCGAGCTGATACTTTAAGCATTAAAAGTTGTTGCAAAAGTATATCAGGAATTTCGTTTGGAGGTATGTGAAATTCTCCGGCATCAATGATAAGTCTGTCCATATATCCACCAAACGGAAGCTGTGTTTTAAGATGGATTTCTGCGATGTTTTCACTTCCCTTCCATCTTTTTTCCGGCCTTTTTCTTATTACAGACCTGCCGTTGAAAATGGTTTCCTCGAAATCTTTTAATGATTCAATTGAGCCAAAAGCAGCCTCCATACCTACGATGGCAACAGGAGGGCTGGGAGTTTTGAGTTTTGAGCTTTGAGTTTTGGGTTTTGAATCAGGAGATGAACGCCATTCTTCAAAAAGCAGATGCGCATTTATTCCTCCAAACCCAAATGCGCTTACTGCGGCACGAAGCGGAGAGTCTGTAGTTTTTCTTTTCCATTCTTCCGGTTGAGTCTGGACTTTGAAAGGGCTGTTATTAAGACCACTGTCTTTTTGGGGTTTATTGAAATTAAGAGAAGGAGGCAGGGTTTTATGCTTTATGGCAAGGAGAGTTTTTAACATGCCTGCTGCTCCTGCAGCAGTCAGAAGATGACCTGTCATTGATTTTACAGAGCCAATTCTGCACTTGCCGTCTGGACGACTGTTTCCTTTCCACATGGTTTTAAGGCTGTTAATTTCAGTAGCATCCCCGACACGTGTTCCTGCTCCATGGCATTCAATCAGATCTATGTCATACGGAGACCAGCCGGCAGACTTGTAAGCGTTTTGCATCGCCCGGACCTGGCCTTCGGAATCAGGGGCGAGAAGATTGCCTTTTATATCATTGGAAAGCCCTATGCCGCGGATAAGGCCGTAAATCATATCCCTGTCGCGCAGAGCATCTTCAAGCCTTTTTAATACAATTATGCCGATTCCTTCGCCTACAACAAGACCGTCCGCACTTTCGTCAAAAGGAGCGCAGCGACCAGAAGGGGATAATGCGCGAAGCTGGCTGAATCCTATCTGTGTGTACATAGATTCAGGTCTAGAAACACCGCCGGCCAGCATGGCGTCAGCTCTGTGAGCACATAGTTCATCACACGCAAGCTTGACTGCATAAAGAGATGATGCGCATGCAGCATCAAGTGTATAGCTTATTCCTCCAATACCTAAAGCACGGGCCAGGATAGCCGAGGGAAGCGCCGTTACTCTGGCTGATATGCACTGGTTTTTGTTAAGGGGTGTTACCTGTATATTGTTGAACAATTTTTCTTCAAATGATTTGCCTGTAATTTCTCTTGTTATTAAAGAGGAAGCATCGGTCGGCAGAGCAATAGCGGCAAGAATTATTCCAATACGCTCTTTATTAACCGGAGATGAAACAAAGCTTGAGAATGCTTTACTGCCTGCGTGAAGAACAAGGTGGTAGAGAGGATCAAGATCCTTTAAAAGGTCTTTATCTATGTTAAAGTCTGAATGATTTGATTTAATTGATTGAAGTATGTTGTTATTTATAAGGCATGCACGTTTTGAAACAGCCTTGTCGGGGCAGGGGTGGGCGCTATAAATATCTTCAAACGCAACAGGCCATCTGTCTTCAGGTATTTCTCGGGAAGCATCAATTTTGTTTATTATATTATTCCAGAATACATCAATATCAGGGGCTTCCGGCAATACACCGGCTATTCCGACAACTGCTATAGGGTTTTTTTGCATCATCATTATTTTATACTCAATTAATCTTTTTTAAGCAAGAGTCAATAGTCATATTAGGGCGTCGACTTCTGCAATTGCCAAAACGCTTTACAGGTTAAATAGCCATAAGCCTAATTATTAGTGGTGAAGTGGTATAAGTCTATCGGACAATCCGAAAAGTGTGCTATAAACAGGTTGAACATTATACAAAAAAGTATTTATAAAATAAATGTATTGTTAAATTTAAGAAATAGTGAGAATCATTTTGGAAACCGAGAAAAGAGAAAAACTAAAAAAACATATCAAAGAAAAGATTGAAGGCTTAAAGAAAAGCATAAGGTCTTATCTACTGCTCACCCAGCCGATATCACCAGATAATGCCATTGGGCGGCTCTCCCGTATGGAAGCGATAAACAGCAAAAGCATCAATGAAGCCGCCCTGAACAATTCAAAACAGACTTTATCAAAACTTGAACGTGTTTTGACGAGGATAGATCATCCTGATTTTGGCTTGTGTTGTGAGTGTGAAGAACCTATTCCATTCGCAAGATTGATGATTATGCCCGAATCCGATCTTTGCGTTAAATGTGCTGAGGCTATCCACTTTCGTTAAAAACTATTTAACTGTAAATTGAAAGAGACTTTTAATGAGTAATGAACCGGAAAAAATTATTTATACAATGACGAGAGTCAGCAAGTCATACCAGAACAAACCTGTGCTAAAAGACATATCCCTTTCCTATTTTCTTGGCGCCAAAATTGGTGTCTTAGGATTAAATGCATCAGGGAAAAGTTCTCTTTTACGTATTATGGCAGGTGTTGATCACGGATATGACGGGAAAGCTTTGCTTTCCACGGGATACACTTTAGGGTTTCTTGAGCAGGAACCTTTGCTTGATTCAGATAAAACCGTAAAAGCTGTAGTTGAAGAAGGCCTGCTGGAGGTTGTAGCTCTTGTAGATGAATACAATAAAATCAGTGAAAAATTTGCTGAGCCCATGTCTGACGATGAAATGAATCAACTTGTCGAGCACCAGGGCGTATTGCAGGAAAAAATAGATTATCTTGATGCCTGGGATATTGACGCGCGTTTAGAAATGGCAATGGATGCGCTGCGCTGCCCTCCGGGAGATACTCCAGTTAATGTTATTTCCGGTGGTGAAAAAAGACGTGTGGCGCTGTGCAGACTTTTATTGCAGAAGCCGGATATCCTGCTGTTGGATGAACCGACAAATCATTTGGATGCCGAAACTATCGCCTGGCTCGAACATCATCTTCAGCAGTATCAAGGTACAGTAATTGCCGTCACGCATGATCGTTATTTTTTGGATAACGTAGCGGGTTGGATCTTAGAGCTTGATCGAGGGCACGGTATTCCGTGGAAAGGCAACTATTCTTCATGGCTTGAACAGAAAGAATTACAGCTTAAGCAGGAAAAGAAATCAGAATCAAACAGGCAGAAGACCTTGCAGCGGGAATTGGAATGGATCAAAATGTCACCAAAAGGCCGCCAGGCAAAGGGAAAGGCACGCATTAATGCTTATGAAACACTCTTAAGCCAGAATTATGAAAAAGAGGCAAAAGATCTTGAAATATATATTCCACCAGGACCACGTCTTGGAAAAGTAGTTATTCAATCGGAAAATCTGAGTAAAGCACATGGCGATAGTCTTCTTTTTGAGGGGATGACATTTGCTTTACCTGCGGGAGGTATTGTCGGTGTTGTCGGTCCTAACGGAGCGGGCAAAACAACACTCTTTAAAATTATAACCGGTTTGGAAAAACCTGATTCCGGGATCATTAAGATCGGGGATACCGTTAAACTCGCTTACGTTGATCAGGAACGCGACATTCTTAAATCCGACAAGACAATATGGGAAGTTATTTCCGAGGGCAGTGATATGGTTAAGCTTGGGGAAATAGAAGTGAACTCAAGAGCCTATGTTGCCCGTTTTAATTTCTCTGGATCAGACCAGCAGAAAAAAGTAAACCTGATTTCAGGCGGTGAGCGTAATAGAGTCCATCTTGCGTGTATACTCAAAGAGGGCGCCAATGTGTTGCTTTTAGACGAACCTACAAATGATCTTGATGTTAATACAATGCGTGCGCTTGAAGAAGCGTTGGAACATTTTGGAGGCTGCGCGGTTATTATCACTCATGATCGCTGGTTTCTCGATCGTATCGCCACCCATATTCTTGCTTTTGAGGGAGACAGTACTGTCATGTGGTTTGAAGGCAATTATTCGGATTATGCAGCTGACAGAAAAAGGAGGCTTGGAAAGGCCGCTGAACAGCCCCATCGGATCAAATACAGACATTTGACAAGAGGATAATACAATTACTTTGGAAAACTCTGGAAAAATAGAGATGAGAACTCGGGGTGGTTTTTTATAAAAAATGGCCTGTAAAAATAGAATTATTTGAGAGGAATTTGTCTGATAGAACTTTGGCAGGAAAAGATAAATGACAAAAGATAATGAGAACAAGCTGAAAAATCAGCGTGTGTTTCAGAACGCAAGCGGCCGTCACATCCTGCTTACAAAGGCAGGCAGGGCGGTTTCCTTCCGGATTGACGAACAAGATAAGCTTCATGTTTTGGAAGAGGTGGAAGGTGTTGACTTTAATGCAACCGGAACTCAGCTGAAGAAAGAAGGATGGCGATGTATCGGGCCTGGGATTGAATTTAACAGGCTGTTTAAAAGAGAAAATTTAAAATAAGATGAACTCGTAAAAAGCTGCATTATGCTCCTTTGCAGCACTTGAAACCAGAATAACTTTAAACAATCAGTCTTCAGTTATGATT
>CAYYMU010000035.1:11261-15118 GCA_964472445.1 uncultured Desulfobacteraceae bacterium | reverse complement strand
GCTGTTTTTATTATGGCCGGTTCTTTGTTTACGATTTGTTATACATGAGTTTTTTATAGTGTTGATTGTTTATAACTACTCGACCGCTTAAAGGGAGGATATTTATGCCACTTTTTGATTATTTATGTTTGGACTGTGGGGAAAAAAGCGAAATTCTTATTGCAGGTTCAGATGATCAGCCGCAGTGTCTGTCGTGCGGCAGCGGAAACCTTACCAAATTGCTTTCTGCTCATTCATCCGTATCTGGTGTTACCCAAAACAGGATGCCGGGACGTGGCGACACTACCTGCTGCGGTTCAAACCCTGAGCATGCGGGTTGCGCAGGGCCTGGGAGCTGTTGCGGGCATAAACCGGATTAAACCCCGGCAACTGTTAATTGAGCGAGACCTTTGCAGAACGCGACATTTTTTCGTCAGGCAAGGAAGGCGACCAAATTTTAAATCAGGTTCAACCGCAGGAATATATTGAATATTTCGAGGATTGAAATTTGAGCCTGACGCCGCATCACGGGAAAATGGCAGTTATGCAAAGGTCTCTGAGCGTGTTGCTCAATCAGGGTATTAATTATGAATTCTTATCACAAAGAGCAATCAGAGACGCTTTGTATGGTTCGGAGTTTTCTTGCTGATATTTTTTTAAAGAAGAGGCAAAAATTAGAATCAGATATTGCCGATTATCTTAAGTTCCGTGAGGAGGCAGCGTCTTTTTTTTCCGCGTATTTCAGCGAGGTGTGTACCCGGAAGTGTTACCAGAGCAAGCTAAGCGCATGCTGTACGCGTGAGGGGATAATTACATTTTTTGCAGACGTGGTCATTAATGCTATGGTTTCCAAAGGCAGAGAACTTGATGTTTTGCTTGAGGTTCTTAAAAAACCGAATAATGGATTCAAATGTATCTATCTTGGAGAAGATGGCTGCATGTGGCGGCTTAAGCCGATTGTCTGCGAGATGTTTTTGTGTGAATATGCAAAAAACGAGGTTTTTGGCAAAAACCAGCGGCTAATGCGTGAATGGGAAAGCCTCAAAAAGCGCAAAGAGCTTTACACATGGCCTGATCGCAGAGTTGTCTTTGATACGCTTGAAACCTGTTTTATAGATGCAGGATGTTCTTCACCTCTTATGTACCTGCATAACAGCCCGGGCCTTTTGCGTGTAAAGAGCAGGGCGCTTTCATGCGCTGCGTCTTGCAGAGGCGATTGAAATATTATCCTGGTCAGGCTTAAATGCCTTTAGAAGCGAAGAGTCCATTACAGCTTCGTAGCCTGTTAACAGAGCTACAATCACATTATTTCTGTCAAGAAATGTAAAATCGCATGTCATTTTATGGCTGGTTATTTTCTTTACTTCAAGTACTGCAGTGACTTCATCCCGCGGCAAACCCTGTTGATAGAGACGGTAGGAAGAAGTATAACTCGGCAGTGAAACAAGGCCGTTTTCTTCAAAAGAGTATAATATTGCCATCTGGAATGCTGAGTCCATGACAAGAGGATCACCTATCCATCTGTTTCTAAGAGGTTTTACGATCCATTCTGAAGGCACTGGCGCAGCAGAAATTCTGGCTGTCATTTTGTTTGACGAATAATCTGTAATTTTTTTTATTCCTTGGAGTTGAGCGCCGTGAAACAGAATTTTATCATATGCCTCCTTTATGCTCATTGGGTAAGGTTTGGAGTCTGTTTTCCCCTGGTGTTTAAAATGCGGAGGCTGTGAAAATTTATCTGTTAAAACAGCTTTTGCCCTGGAGTGAATAATATCTATTCCATTTTTTATGCCGTCCCTTATTTCAACATCGACTTCAAAGAAAGAGCCTTTTTTTACAGGCTGGCCCGCCATAATTCTTATTGTCTTTTTTTGCTGGTCAAGCTTAATGCCGTTTAAAATCTGCATGTCATCCAAACCGTGTAAAAAAAGACCGGGATTGCCATGAAGAGCTCCATGCCCAAGCCATTCAGCTATAAGAGCAAAAGGAACTACCGGCTTTCCTCCAATTATGTGTGATTTAAGAACAGGAAATTTATCAATATCTATTTCTCTTTTTACTGTGAGTGAGAGCTTATCTTTTTTTATAATTTTTTTTGGTTTTTGAGTAATAATGTTTTTGCCGATAACAACTTCCACAGAAGAGTTTCTATCTCCCCTCATTTCGCAAACCATGCTCGCAGCTCCTGATTCAACTGGAATCAGTTCAATGTTATTTCGTGTAAATTCCTGTTTCAAGGCCGGAGATACCATTCCTCCATCCCAGGGTCCCCAGTTTATGGAGATAACTCTGCAACCGGTTTTGTTTACTGATTCCTGCTGAGCTGTTTTGTTTAATACCTCGTTGGCCATGGCGTAATCTGCCTGACCCTTATTTCCCATTCTGGCTGTTATTGATGAAAAAAGCACAATATACTTAAGGTTATCCTGTTTTGTTGCTTGAAGAATTGTTTTTAGTCCCTTAACCTTTGTGTCGAAGACCTTTTCAAACTGCTCAATGGTTTTATCTTTTATAAGACGGTCTTTCAGGGTTCCAGCTCCATGGATGATTCCTTTTACAGGCCCGTACTCCGAGCGGATCTCTTCAAGAACTGAATTAATGCGTTGAGAATCACGGACATCTGCTGAATAGTAAAACACAGTCGCACCCGTTTCCTTTAATTTCTGCAGATTTTCTGAAATTTCACGATTTGCCATATGTTTTTTAAATGATTTTTCCAGTAAAGCAGGAGAGGCCTCATTTTTGCTGAATTCGTTTTTGAAAATCGCTTTTTTTATTTCTGAATCATCATGCAGAGATTCAAGCCATTCAGGCTCTGTTGATGGATATGGGGACCTGCCAAGGAGAATAATGGTGGGCTTTGCCTGTTTTGCAAGTTCATATGCAGCGGCAGCAGTTACACCCCTTGCTCCTCCCGTGATTACAACCACATCATCTGGATTCAAATTTATTGAGCCTTCTGGATAAGGAGAAGATACAAGCTTAAGTATAAGCCTTGTGTCAGAACTCAAGCCAGCTTCAACAGTTCCTGATGAATCAGGATTTAAAAGTTCAGTTACGATATTTTTTGCAATGGCTTTTTTGTCTTTCCAGCCTGGATCTATATCCAGGGCATGGCATCTGACATCTTCCCATTCAATTGAGGCTGTTTTTGCAAGTCCTGCAAGTCCTCCTGAAACCGGATTAGACATTCCCATACCTTTAAAACCGAATGCACCGTCAAGCCTTGTTACTGTTGCAAATACAGCTCCGCCTTCTTTTGCTGAATCTATCAGTTGCCTGGCAATCAGACTCGTGACTGCAAAGGCATTTTTTAAAAACAATTCATCCTGTGAATCATTGTTTGTATTTGTAGCTGGATAAGCAATTGTCAGATTGTTTTCAGGCAGTATTACAAGACCTCCTGCAGGCGGCAAATTTTTCCTGTTTTTCAGTGTGTTGAGTGAAACAACGTCGGCATCTATATTTAATGCCATAAGCTCGTCAGCTATTGTCTGCGAAAGACCGGTTTTATCTTCTGTGATATAGACTTTTCTTCCAGCAGGGATAGACAGTGCGCTGGTGTATAAAAGCGGCATTTCAACCAGAGATACGGTTTTTCTGTCGATTTTATCCCCAGGCGCTGGTATATTTTCAACTTTATTTGAAATTTCTTTTATTTGTTCTATACTATTATATGTTTTTGGGGCTTTGCACAGATACTGGACAATTTGTTCCAGTGTTTTCAACTTACCCATAATTTCCGGAGAGACAGAAGGGAGCTGAGGCATTTTTTGTTCTATTGTAGAAAGTATTTCCACTCTTTTTATTGAATCAATGCCAAGGTCTGTCTCGATATCCATGTCCAGGTTAAGCATTTCAACAGGATAACCGGTCAG
>CAYYMU010000035.1:3659-11161 GCA_964472445.1 uncultured Desulfobacteraceae bacterium | reverse complement strand
GTTTCTTTAATGCCCATGGAGGCTTCAGCCATGCGCCTTGTATTGTCCATCATGTTTTGTAACATGCGGCCTGCTTCTGACTGGGTTTCCAGAAATTTTGTGTGAACTTCAGCAGTTTGCAACTGAAGAGCCTGCATTGATTTCAAACCTTCCTGGACGGTTTTTAAGGAATCTGCAATAATGTCAGGGTGCTGAATATTGTTATTGATAATGGTGCTTTTGTTTACGCTCATATTTTCATCCATTTTAGTATAACTTTTTATCGAAGTTGTAATATCTTTTGCTGGTTTTTTCCTCTGTTTTGATTCTTGCCTGTAATTTGCTCCGGAAACAGGTATGCTCATAAGCTGTTTTTTAATTTCTTTGGCTGGATCTTCCCATTTGTTTAGATCAACATGATGACCAAGACAGGCTAAAATGCTGAGTGTTTTAGCGAGATCCATTACACCGGATTTTTTTCCGCAAGAGCTGTCCATGGCAATCGCCTGAAAATTTTGATTGCCTAATATTGATTTAACAAGACCGGTCAGCACTGTTTTAGGTCCGATTTCAACAAATGTTCGTACACCTGCTTTAAATAAGCTTTCGATTTCTTTCACAAAGTTTACTGGACACAGTATTTGTTCTCCAAGGAGCTTTTTTGCTTTGTCCGGATCAGCAGGATAGGGCATGCCGGTTGTATTAGAAAAGACCGGCACTTTTGCTGGAACAATGTCTGCATTTTGTACAAATTTTGCAAAAGGCTTTTGGGCGTCCTTTATCAGCGAGCTGTGAAAGGCAGCAGCCACGGAAAGTCTTATTGTTTTAAATCCTTTTTGTCTGCATATTTTGTCGGCAAGGGCAATAGATTCATCAGTTCCTGAAAGAACCCCCTGGCTTGGGCTGTTTTTATTTGCAAGGATTGCTCCTGTATTTGAAGAGTTAATCAGTTCTTCAAGTTCTTTAATCGGGGCTTTTACGGCCAGCATTGTACCACTTTTATTGTTGCTTCCTGCTTCAGCCATTAAGTTGCCGCGAGCAATTGAAAGTTTAAAAAGAGTTTCAATATCGATCCATCCCGCAGCATAGAGTGCAGGCAGTTCACCATAACTGTGCCCGCATGTTGCATCAGGTTTTACATCGAATTCTTCTTGAAGAATCTTAAGCATGGCCAGGCTTACCGCTCCAATAGCCGGCTGGGCAATATCTGTACTTTTTAAAGCATCTTCCTGGTGTTTTTTTTCTTTACTGCTTGGAACAGGTGTCGGATAGATGTAATCGGTCAAATACGGGCTGTTTTTAAACTTGTTGTTTGCTGTTTCCATGATTTCAAGGGCTTTTGGAAAGCAGCAGATAAGGTCGCTTCCCATTTGTATATACTGGCTGCCCTGTCCCGGAAACATAAATGCTATTTTGCCGCAATTTTTAGAATCATTATGATCAGGGTCATTATAATAAATATTTTGAAGGTGTTCTGTATTTTTATTTTTGTTTGCACCAAGTGCATTTAAAGCCTCATCAAAAGGCAGGGATATATGTCTGGAAGGATTAAGAGGCTGCTTAATAACCATCAAAAGCCTGTGTTTATCAGCAGGTGAAAAATTTTTTCTGGTGTCAGATGCTGTTTTTGAAAACTCTTTATTAGATATTCCCCTGTCAATGGATTTTTTTATACTGGTAATAAGCTGGATGAGGGTGTTTTTATTTGCAGCAGACAGAGCAACAATTTCAACTGAGCCATCCCATGAAATATTGCTTTTTTCAGATTTATACTCTTCCATAAGAACATGGAAATTGCTTCCGCCAAATCCAAAAGCACTTACACCTGCCCTTCGAGGATGATCTTTTTTTGAAAACCATGGCCTGGATTTTGTGTTTAAATAAAAAGGGGACGCATCTATTTTTAATTCCGGACGAGGATTTTCTGCTTTTAATGTTGGTGGCAGTGTCTTGTGATAAAGAGCCAGGGCAGCTTTAATTATACCCGCTGTTCCAGCCGCGGCCTTTGTATGACCTATCATTGATTTGATTGATCCAAGAGCACATTTTCCGGATGATATGTTGTTGTTTGATTCGCCAAAGACCTGGCGCAGAGACTGAAGTTCTGTCATATCTCCAACTCTGGTGCCGGTGCCATGTGCTTCAATCAGACCAACGGTTGCAGGTTCTATTCCTGCAATTTTATAAGCTGAACGAAGCGACTTTGCCTGTCCTTCGGCTTTAGGAGCATATATACTTTGTGATTTGCCGTCACTTGACGAACCAATACTTCTTATTACAGCATATATTTTATCTCCATTTTTTTCAGCATCTTCGAGTCGTTTAAGAACAATGATTCCGACCCCTTCTCCAAGCACTGTTCCGTCTGCATCTTTTGAAAAAGGCCTTATATCTTCGGTAGGAGAAAGTGTATGTGTTTTTGCAAAACACATATGCATGAATATATCATTTAACGTGTCCACTCCGCCTGTGAGCGCCATATCTGAACGGTTTGATACAAGCTCCATTATTGCAAGATGTATTGCGCCCATTGAACTGGCGCAGGCAGCGTCTACCACGCAGTTTGTGCCGCCAAGATCGAGCCGGTTGCATATTCTTCCTGCTACCACATTTCCCAGAAGGCCGGGAAAGGAGTTTTCCTGCCAGGATACATATGAGTCAGATATCCGTTTGATTACTTCTTGAGCCTTTTCATCAGAGATTCCTGAATCAGCAAGAGCTGTGCGCCATTTTGGATAACCAAGCCTGGCGCCCAGAGGAATAACAAGCTCCTGGGTTCCGGTTATTCCGAGTATTACGCTTGTTCTATCACGGTTAAAGGGTTTGCCTTTCCAGTAGCCTGCATCATCAACAGCAGTTTTTGCTGCCATTAAACCTAAGATTTGTGAAGTGTCTGTTGCTTCTATCGAAGATGGAGGAATGCCGAATTCAGCAGGATCAAATGACACAGGTGAAAGAAAACCGCCGCGTTTACAATAAACATGATCTGGTTCTTTTGGATTTTTGTTAAAATAATCTTCAGGAGACCAGTGCGATTCTGGAATATCGGTTATACCGTCCTCATGATTAAATATTAAACGCCAGTATTCTTTTAATCCAAGAGATTTTGGGAAAAAACATCCAATTCCAACAATGGCAATAGGGATGTTCGGGTTGTTTTTATTTTTAGTTAATTTCATTTTTTTAATAGTTCACAGTCCGTTGTTCAGGGTTTTCTGGTTTTCCAAATTTTTAATTTCCAGTTTCTAATATTTAATCTAACAGCCTTCAGCCTAAAAAAATAATTCCCTTAACATATAAATCACAAAAAAGATATTTGCAAGAGGTTGACAATAATTATTTTGGTTGATATGTTGACATAACAATCAAACAGGATAAAATTATGATAAAATATTATAAAAACAGAGACTTGTCCAGTAAATTAGGTATAAATCTTGCCAGATGGAAAAGATGGTCAAGAGAGTTTTTGCCGCCTGACCCTTTGGGAGGTATGCAGTCTGGATATGCAAGGCAATACAGCCTTGATAAGGCATTTGAGGTTTTTCTTGGCGGTTATTTAGTGGGTTATATGAAATTTGCCGTTCCAGATGCGAAACAGATTCTGAAAGATCTTAATAACTGGCTTGCAGATAATGGATTTTACATAATTGATATAAAAAACCTGAAAAACTCAGATGGAAATAATATAATAAGCAGATATATTATTTATATTTATGAAAACAATGAAGATAAAAATCAACTCGATTTTTATTATAAAATAAGGAGAATAATTTCAAGCAGCAAAGCAGATTATAAAGGCCGTGAGGCTCGCAAAGAGATTTATATGGAAACAGTAATAAAACAGCCTGATAAAGAAACATCTGATCAGAACGCAATTAAGACTAAGATGTTAAATATTACAGGTGTTTACGCCAAATTTTTAGAAGGTTTTAAAAAAACCACGGCATTATTTTAATAATGTATTCCTACGTTTAAAATCTTCGCCTTTCTTGAACTTGAGCAAAATTGAACATTTTTCAAAGGTCTCGTCATATATATATAACGCTGATAAATGGTTTTTCAGGTTTCAGATTTCAGGTGTCAGGAAATATAAATCAGACAGGATTGACAGGATGTTCAGGATATTTTTTGCCTTTCCTGAAGAAAGGCAAAAAGAATTAACCTCAAAAATAAAAAATCCAAAAAATCAGGCTTGTCCGCCTCTGGTGGGTTAATCCTGTCGATGAACACTAAACATTGTTCAATATAAAAAACTCTGTGTTTTCTGTGGTGAAAAAAATATAAACCGAAAACCGCAGAACCGCAGAACAAGGAATCGCAGAATATCGAACTAAATACTTCATAAATACCTGAACTCTGAGCGAGGCGACCCCTTAATTCAAAATTAAAAATTATACTGAACCGTCAACTCTTATATAAGTCTGTATATTTCCGAGAGTTCCATTGGTGAGAATTTTCCTGCGCCTGCCGGCAGTTTTGTTTCATAGGTTTGAAGCATATTGGCACGGGTTATAATTGATGCTCCAAGAAGAAGATTCATAGCAATCGTAACTGTTTTTCTATTCTCCGGCTTTTCAAGAAAGGAACCTTTTACCCATTCATTAAAAGCCCCTATTGCAGGGCCGCACCATATCTGGTAATCCATTTTTCGCAAAGGGTTACCTGTCGTTGCCCAGGTTGAACTCTGTCCAAGATAGGATCGAAATACAAGCGCCATCTTGTGTTTTGGGTCATTTTCAGCCAGTTTGATTTGCTTTGGGTCGTATTGATTAAAAAATTCTTTTGTCTGATTCCAGACTTCTTCAAAACTGCATTGAAAAAAACTTTGTTCAAGAGTCTGCCTTTGTTTTTCAGGGATGCTTTCATAAGTGTCATACATGCTGTAAAGATCATAAAGCTTAAGGGCGCGGAAAGGAAACATTGTCCCGCGTTTTAATACCTGAACCTTTACACCCATTTCAAACATATCTGCTGCAGGAGCCATTGCTACATCAGCCTGACCAGCTTCTGAAAGCATATGTCGAACAACTTCTGATGTGCCTGCCTCAACACATGACTGATTGATAGAACCGGTTAGAACATAGGCCGCACCCATTGCAAATGCAGCTGCAGTTGAATAAGGCGTTGCGATTCCTCCGCCAAGCCCGACACAAAGAGGAGTCTTATATCTGTATTTTTCAGCAAGTTCATCGCGAAGCGCAAGCATTACAGGCAACAGGGTAATAGCAGGTCTGTTGTCTGTATGCCCTCCGGAATCAGCTTCAGCTGTGAGATCATCGGCCATAGGAACATGAGCTGCCAGGGCTGCTTCCTGACTGGTAATAAGTTTTTTTTCAACAAGCTGGTTCAAAAACTTTTCAGGAGGGGGCATGAAAAATTTTCTGGCAACTTCGACCCGCGATACTTTGGCAATTATTTTGTTTGGGCATACTGCATTTCCATTATTATCACTATGAATTCCATGCACACGAAAATAAACAAGGGGCAGTGTAAGATCAAGATATGCTGAAGCGCTGACAAGATTTATTTTATTTTTTAAATAAAGATCTACAACTGCGGATTCCATTTCAGGATTGTTTGGGCTGTGGATAAGATTAAAACCAAAAGGAAAGCCGCTTTCTTTAAGACTGTTTATTGCGGCTTCTGTTTTATTCAGGGAAAGCCCTGCAGAACCAAAAAATCCCAGCATTTGCGCCTTGCCTGTTTCTTTAACCATTTCTACGGAGGTGATTCCATTGGCCATTGCTCCTGCAATATAAGCGTATCGAAGATTATGTTTTTTTTTAAAACAGGAATCACCTAAGTTTTCAGGGAGAAGCGGGGGTACGTATGCGCAAACAGGGTAAGCTCCCGCGACCTTTTTCTGAGAATTATCAATAATAAGTGTTCCGCCCCTTGTTGCAGCAAGATCTCCGTTTATATCCAGAAGTATCACAGGTTCGGTAATACTGGCAATTGCCTTTTTAACAGCCTCGTCTCCAAATTCAGGTCTGGTTTTTCCCTGCGTCCACCATCCAATTATTTTTTTTTTATTAAATAGCTGCAAAATATATTTACCTTATTTGCATTTCATCAAGATGCGGCCTTTTAAGAAGTCTGCGCACTCTGATATTTTCGCAACCTGCTTTTGTTCGGAGTTATATCTCATGCTACAGTCCATGCCTTAATCTCGGTAGTGTTATATTTCATCCTGCTCATTTTGTTCGGGATGGTGATAATATTGTTTTCTGAATTATTATCAAAGGTGTGTCGAATTTTTATACTGCTGAACAAAGCATAAATGCAGATTGAAGATACTGGTAAAATAATTGCTAAAAAGCATAAGCTCAGTTTGTCATCATAAGTTCTTTTTATATTGTTATTGCGAGCGAAGCAAAGAGATTTCCAAACTTGCATCTTCGCTGTATTGAGGCCCTGTTTTTTCGACACCAGTCCTGATTTTTAAAATTTCATCTATATTTTTCATAAATATATCCAGAATGTCCGGGTCAAAATGTTTTCCGCGTTCTTTTTGCATAATATCTAAAGTGACTTCTAAAGTTGAAGCTTCTTTATAAGGGCGTTTTGACATAAGAGCGTCAAAAACATCTGCTATAGCCACAACCCTGCCAGCCAGAGGAATATGCTTGCCTGAAAGCTGGTTTGGGTATCCCTTGCCATCCCATCTTTCATGATGAGTGAGAGCTATTTCTTCTCCAAGCTTTATTATTGCTGATTTTGAATTCGAAAGAATTTTTGCTCCTATTACGGTATGTTTCTTCATTATTTCAAATTCTTCGTCTGTCAATTTGCCGGGTTTGAAAAGTATATTGTCCGGGATACCTATTTTTCCTATATCATGCATGGGCGCTGCATAAAGAATGTTTATGGCTTTTTTGTCCGGCATTCCGAGTTTTTTTGCTATCATGGCGCTGTAACTGCCAATCCGGACAATGTGGCTGGCTGTATCTTCATCTTTATATTCAGCTGCTATTACAAGCCGGTGAATGGTGTCAAGATATGCTTCGCTGAGTTCCTGATTAGCGGTCTTGAGCTTTAAGATCGAACTGCTAAGATCACGGCCGTATTTAATAAGTTGTAAATTGGTGTTTTCGAGGTCTTTTCGTTTTTGTTGTTCAGATTTATATACTTTGACAAGGTCGTCAGCGTATTTCTTTAATTGATCAGCATTAGAATATTGAGTTTCTGAGTTGTTTGTCTCCATGGAATTTCCCCTGAATTTTCTTATGCTCAATCAGTGGCGCCAAAACAGTGCTTCAGCTATTTGAGCATTTCTTCTACTTTTTTTATTAATTCCAGGGGGCTGAAAGGTTTTGTAAAATAGTCGTTTGCTCCGACAGCAAAACCTTCTTCAATATCATTCTCCCGGGCCATTGCGCTAAGTAAAATTATTGGGCATGAGCTGGTTTTTGGATTGTTCTTTAAAATTTTAGTTGCTTGAAGACCGTTAAGTTCACCAGGCATAGATACATCCATGATAATCAGGTCAGGATTTTCTTCTTCAGCTATAGCGACAGCCTTTT
>CAYYMU010000035.1:0-3559 GCA_964472445.1 uncultured Desulfobacteraceae bacterium | reverse complement strand
ATTATTAATAAAGTTGAAGTCAGCGCAAAAGAGAACTTATACAGTGGTATTGTTACATTAAATCTTGTGCAGAAAGATGACGGCTGGACTTATGATGTTGAAGGAGTTACTTCCGGCGGTTTTTTATTAACATGGAGAACCAGTACGCCGGAAAAGGCATCAAGAAAGCTTCGAGATATATATAAAGATGAGGTGTGGAATATTAAAATCATAAACTAAAGGGTGGTCTTTGTAAAATTTTCTTTTTTGAACAAGAGTACTCAAACAAACTATTTGCTGGAAAATTTTAGATCTCAAATAGTTAATTATGAAACAGAATAAGTTTTACCAAAAGATCAAAAAGATACTTTCTTTTGCTGATGTTAAAATTAATGGGGACCGCCCATGGGATATCCATGTGCATAATGATAATCTTTATGCACGATTTTTAGCTGAAGGTTCTCTGGGTGTCGGAGAATCCTATATGGATGGCTGGTGGGATTGTGACAGGCTTGATCAATTATTTGACAGGATTTTTATGGCCAAGCTTGATAAAAAAATCAAACCGTTTTCATATTTATATGATGTTGCAAAAGCTAAAATAATCAATATGCAAAGGCCGTCCTGTGCTTTTAAAATAGGCCGGCATCACTATGATATGGGTAATGACCTGTATCGCTGCATGCTGGATAAGCGCATGATTTATAGTTGCGCTTACTGGAAAAATGCTTCAAATCTTGATGATGCGCAGAAGGCCAAGGTGGAACTGATCTGTAACAAGCTGGACCTGAAACCAGGTATGCGTGTTCTGGATATTGGCTGTGGATGGGGTGGGATCGCAAGATTTATTGCAAGGCGCTACAAAGTTAAAGTTGTAGGCATAACGGTTTCTAAAAACCAGCACAAACTTGGAACCAGGCTTTGCAAGGGCCTGCCGGTTGATATACGTCTGCAGGACTATCGGAGCCTTGATGGAGTTTTTGACCGTATATTCTCGATCGGCATGATCGAGCATGTCGGCTATAAAAACTATACTGAATTTATGCGTGTAGTTAAAAAACTTCTTAAAAAGGACGGACTCTTTCTGCTTCATACAATAGGCGGGAATTCTTCGGTTACAAACAATGATTCCTGGATTGATCGTTATATATTCCCAAATTCAATGCTACCCTCTGCAAAACAGCTAAGCGCTGCATTCAACAGATTATTCGTTCTTGAAGACTGGCACAGTTTCGGCGTTGACTATGATAAAACTCTGATGCACTGGTTTAAAAATTTTCATGAGAACTGGGAATCTCTGAAGGGAAACTATGATGAAAGATTCTACAGGATGTGGAAATTTTATCTATTGACATGTGCCGCATCTTTTCGCGCAAGAGTAAACCAGGTGTGGCAGATAGTCCTTTCTCCAGAGGGTGTCCCCGGCGGTTATCAGCCTCATCGCTGACCAAATATGCGTGTTAATATAGAATCTATTTTTACGTCCTCAAGTACTCCAACCTTTGATGAACTCCTGAAAAGTATTTGAATAAGTGCCGGATGGCTACGTTAAAAAGCTTCATATACAATTTGAAAGAGGAGGAACAATAAAAAATACATAACTTTTTAGTACCTGACAGCTAAAAGCTGCCGGCAGGTTTTTATAACCTTATTTCTGGGAAGGAGTTTCTTTACATGAACATTTTCAGTTTGTTCTATCGAACTTTGATATTTCCTATTGCCATTCTTATTTTTCTCGCTGGTTGCGCGAATAGTAGTCAATGCAAGACAGAAAACCAGGTTTGTCCCGAGAGTTCAATTGTCGGGTTCGTGTGGAACACGCTGGGCGGCGGCGATATGCGATTTGTCGTTGAAAGAGAAGGAAAACACTACAAAATTATAGTTGAAAGATACGACTTCCACACAATCAACAGAATTATTACACTTATCAATGAAAATGACGAAGTATATCGTTTTGTTGAAGATATATTTAAAAAACGGGTTGATTTTTACAATTCTACGTTTGTTAAGGAAGGCTTAACGGGGACATGGACGGAAATTACCCTGATATATAAGGATCGACGGGAGACAGCGACATACAGGATTGACGCAGTGGGAGATTTGAACATTTTATATCAGTTCGTTCACAATGCCGTCCAGGATTTGGGGGGAAAGTAGGGGATATCCAGATCAACGATACTTTCCGTAAGCTTCAACGCGCATGGTTATATGGGTATTCCATGTGACCGGGTAAAAACGAAGATAGCGTGTTTTGACAGGCTTTTTCAGATCATTGCGTACAGCAGTAGTAGTATCTGTATTCCCTGAAAATATTTTATCTACCCCGTTTTCTTTAACAAACTTCCAGACCAAGCCATCTGAGCTGTAGGCCAGTTTGTAGGATTTAACATACTGGTTATAACCGGTTGCGCGGCCGATTGTGCCGACACCTGTAATTATGGCCGTTTTCCCAAGGTCAACCTGAAGCCACTGCTTTGCGTTGTTCGAACCAGCGCTCCAGTTTGATAAAGTTCTGGTGTTGCTGAAGCGTGCGTTAGCAGGGCCATGCCCATTGAAATCTTTGGACCATGTTGAAGACGCCTTGAAAGCGGCGTTTGGTAAAGAATCAATAAGAGGAACAACATTAACCGGCCTGCCCGCTTCCTGGGTCAGGGAGGCTATTTCAGCAGGATAAACTATGCCCTCAAAACTGGCGCAGTAAGTTTCTGTATCCTGTATAAATCCTGTCCTGGAATATTTTACTTTATGGGCAAGGCGGAGTACATCTTTCTCTTCTACATCTCTTAGCTTTGGTTCATAGTTAAGAAGTTCACGGATAATTGCCTGGTCCAGGATATACTTCTTGAGTTTTTTTGTGGACATGTTCGGATCTGAGCCGCAGTATTTATTTGAAATAATTACAGGCGCAAGTTTTGTTTTGTCCTCATCAGTAATATAAGCGTTTATGGTAATACATACTTCGCCGAAATTTGATCCATTGGCATAATGAGGGCTGCCCTGGATGCGTACCATGCCGGATGTATAAGACATTACCCTGTCTTTGGTAAGGACAAAATCTTCAGACTTGCTAAATCCGGAGATCATCTCACCGTAAAGCTGTCCAACTGCCATGCGTTTGACCTGAAGCAGGAGTTCAGCCTTGAGGACGTCTATGTTTTCATAACCCACTGCGGGCATGCAGAAGGTTTTCTGTACGGATTCAGCGGCAAAAGAGACAGATGTCGCGCAAATAAGAATAAACAGGGTGACAAACAGTTTCTTCATATGACCTCCAAAATTTTACTGATACAATTGTTTTTATTAAACAATCCTTGTGATCTAATATAAATTGGAACTTATTATTTTTTAATCGTTTTGTCAAAATCTATCTGCATTGGTGTCAAATTTGAATTGTAAATTATAACCTAAAAAATATTGAAATAAGGCTCTTCTCCAATTTAGTTGGAGAAAAGGATCCAAGGATTCAAGGGTTTGTTTTCTAAAAACTTTATCAGCGCTTTTGATGTTTTTTCGTTTTCTGCTATGTCTTTTTTTATGTAAAGCATCCTGATGTAATCCCTGGTTGTCTTTCTTCCATATC
>CAYYMU010000034.1:0-15337 GCA_964472445.1 uncultured Desulfobacteraceae bacterium | reverse complement strand
TTGTTATACATGAGTTTTTTCTGGTTTTAATTTAATTATAACTGTTGCGATAATCTGCAAAAACTACAGTTGTGTTATTTGAAAGTCATTTGTAAGCGACATTGAGTATTTCGAGTGAAATGAAAAATCTTACTGCAAAAACATATGGTTAAAGATTTCTCTCTTCGGTTGAAATAGTAAATGTCGTTGTAGGATTATAAGGACTTTCAGATTAAGATGATATTATCGATTTCGATATTTTTTTTACCCTGCTTTATGCCTGCGGCTGCAATGTATGGGTCGTGTTCAAAAAAAAGAATCCAGTTATCTTTTACTGCTCTGGCTAAAATCTTTTCTTTTTCTTTAATTAAAGTCATTGGAAAATTGTCATAACCCATATTCCAGGCAACAGGAAGATGCGCTGATGTTGGAATAAGATCAGCGCAAAAAAATAGAGATTTTGTTTTACCTTTTATAAGTGGATGCTGCTGGCCTGTTGTATGTCCGTTGGTCACGACAATATCAATTCCATCGAATATTTTTTGCGGGCCGTCAATAAGCTTTAAAACTCCGGCTTCTTCAAGAGGAATGAAATTTTCTCTCATATAGCTTGCCCTGTCTCTTGGTGAAGGGTTTTTTGCAAGTTCCCACTGTTTTTTCTGGATGTAATATACGGCGTTTTGAAATGTAGGAACAGTTATGCCATCCACTATGGATGTAGATCCTCCTGCATGATCAAAGTGAAGATGCGTTATTATTACATCGGTAATATCGCTGGAAGTCAATCCAAGCATTGACAATGAAATATGGATGTTCGTTTCATCCATATCTACATGATATATTTTTTGCAGTTTTTCAGATAACTTGTTGCCGATTCCATTATCAACAAGAATGTTTTTCCCTTTTCCCTGTATTAAAAGAGATCTTGCATGCATTGGGATCAAATTTTTATTGTCAGCAGGTATTTTTCTTTCCCACAGTATTTTTGGAACAACTCCAAACATTGCACCGCCGTCCAGTAAAAAGCTGCCTGTTTCAACAGTAAAGCATTCGTAATCTCCAAATTTCATCATCTTACTTTTTTTCCTTATATCCACATTCCTTTTTTAAGCAGACGTAAAAAGTACCCTGTTTTTTTGTTGTTTTTTCAACAATAAAACTGGCTCCGCATTTCGGGCATTTTTGCTGCACTGGTTTATCCCAGGTGGCAAATGTGCATTCAGGATAACGGTTGCATCCATAGAAAATTTTTCCCTGCCTTGTTTTTTTTTCAACAATTTCACCTGTACATTTTTTTTCAGGGCATTTAACACCAACAGACCTTGCATTATTATTTGAATTAACAGATTGCGTATTTTTACAATCAGGATATCCGCTGCAGGCAAGAAAAGGTCCGTATCTTCCATGTTTTAATAACATTGGTTTGTCGCATTTCTCACAAATTTTGTCTGAAACTTCATCGCTTAAAGGTTCTACAGGATGGATTTTTCCTTTTTCATCCCTTTCGTAGTTGCATGTATAAGTACAGTCAGGATATCCGTTACATGCAAGATAAGATCCGTTTTTACCTACCTTGACATTAAGAAGTTTATTGCATTTCGGGCATTTTAAATCAGTTGAAAAACCAACGCCTCTCATACTGAGCATGCCTTCTGATGCGGCATCAAGTTCTTTTTTAAAAGGCTCGTAAAACCTGGAAATGACATTTAAATAATTAGCCTCTGCTGATTCAATACTGTCCAGATTATTTTCCATTTTAGCGGTAAAATCAACGCTAAACAGATCTGGAAAACTTTTCACAAGCAGATCGTTTACAATAAATCCAAGTTCGCTTGGCCTGAAATATCCTTTTATAAAATCCACATATCCTTTTTGTTTGATTGTTGACAGTATGGCGGCATAGGTACTGGGACGCCCTATGCCGTTTTCTTCCAGCTCCTTTATTAATGATGCCTCGGAAAACCTTGGCGGCGGTTGAGTAAAATGTTGTTTTGGCTCTAATTTGTTCAGCTTTAATTCCATGCCTTCAACAAGTTCGGGTAAATCATCTTTCTTTTTCTCCATTTCATTTTCTATCTTAGCAGCAACAGAGGTATAAAGAGCCATAAAGCCGGGAAATTTAACAGAAGATCCGTTTGCAGCAAACAAATAAGAGCCTGCCTTGACAGATATTGAGTTATTGTCAATTAAGGCCTGCGCCATTTGGGATGCAATAAACCTTTTCCAGATAAGAGTATATAGAGAGAGTTGGTCTTTCGAAAGATAAGCGCCTATTTTTTCAGGTGTGTTAAAAACTGATGTCGGGCGTATGGCCTCATGAGCGTCTTGAGCTTTTTTCCTGTTTTTAAAATATCTTGGTTTTGGAATTGTATATTTTTCACCAAAAGTTTCGCGAATCAGTAAGGTTGCGTTTTCTGCTGCTTCCTGTGCGATTCTCGTTGAATCTGTACGCATATATGTAATCAAACCCTCTGGTTTGCCTGGCCCCAGTTCAATCCCTTCGTAAAGCTGTTGAGCGATGATCATGGTTTTTTTAGCTGAAAATCTCAGCTTTCCTATAGCTTCCTGCTGGAGTTTGCTTGTAATAAAAGGTGGGAGAGGATTTCTTTTGGTGGTTTTTTTCTGTATTTTTTCAACTTTAAAGGCGCTGTCTGTCAGCTCTTTTAATATGGCAGTTGACTGGTTTTCATCTGAAATTTTTATTTTTTTTCCATCTTTTTTTGTAAGTTTTGCCGTAAAAGGCGGAGGCATACTGCCCTCAAGGCAAGCTTTTATTGACCAGTATTCTTCCGACTCAAAGGCCTGAATAGCTCTTTCTCTTTCGCATATTGTTCTTACTGCAACAGACTGAACACGTCCCGCACTTAATCCACCCTTTACCTTGCGCCACAAAAGGGGAGATATCTGATATCCCACAATTCTGTCTAATATCCTGCGCGCCTGTTGAGCCTCATATTTTTTCTGATCAGGTTCCTGCAAATTTATCATTGCCTCCTTAATGGCATTTTTTGTCAGCTCGTGGAACAAAACCCTGTAAAATCTTCTGCCCTGTTTTTTTAAAATTTCTGCGGCGTGATATGCAATTGCTTCTCCTTCCCTGTCAGGGTCTGCTGCGAGATAGACATCTAAAGTGTCTCCGGCAATTTTTTTCAAAGAAGATATAACTTTTTTCTTTCCTGGAATTATTCTGTATTGAGGCTTAAACCCTTTTTCAATATCTATTCCTATTTCCTTTGCAGGAAGGTCCTTAATATGGCCAACTGTTGCAGCCACATTATAGGCATTTCCGAGATATTTTTTTATTGTTCTTACTTTTGTAGGTGATTCAACTATTATAAGAGGTTTAGTCACTGTTATCCCTTCCTGAAATTCGTTATTAGTTCAATCATTTTAATATTTTATAGAAAAGAATTTTCCGGGTGTTTGCACGACAATTTCTTTTAATTCAAGCTCGAGCAGTAAACCTGCAAGTTTGCCGGGCTCCATAGAGGTTGTTTTTACAAGGTTGTCTATATGAACAGGATAGGGCCCAAGAGCCTTGCATACTATTAACTCTTCGGATGACAATGCAGCCGGAAGATTATCTTCTGCTTTTTTTTGTGTGCTGCTTTTATTTTCGGCAAAATTCTCTATTAAGGGAGCAAGTTCTTCTATAATGTCCTGTGTTTGTTCAACCAGTTTGGCTCCTTGTTTAATAAGAGTGTGAGTGCCGGTACTCTTAAAAGAATGTATGCTCCCGGGAACAGCAAAAACCTCTCTGTTCTGTTCTGCTGCCAGGCGAGCGGTAATAAGAGAGCCGCTTTTTTTAGTAGCTTCCACGACAACTGTTCCAAGTGAAATCCCGCTGATTATTCTGTTTCGTACCGGAAAATTGTGGGATTCGGGTTCGGTCATTAGAGGAAACTCTGAAACAACAGCTCCATTATCTGCAATTTCATAAAAAAGTTTTTTATTTTCCGGGGGATATATCCTTTCAAGGCCACTTCCAAGAACAGCTATTGTCCTCCCTTTAACGTCCAGAGCTCCTTTGTGAGCAGCAGTATCAATTCCTATTGCCATGCCGCTGACAACTGTAATTCCATTTAAAGCCAGATTTGAAGAAAGCTCTTTAGTCGTTGATATCCCATAGGCTGTTGCATTTCTGGAGCCAACAATAGCAATATTTTTTATGGATTTTTCGAGGTATCCGCAGACATACAAAAACGGAGGTGGATCTGGAATCTCTAATAGAAGAGGAGGATAATCATTATCTGACATTGTAACAATATTGTACCCCTTTTGATTAACAAGATCGATCTCCTTTTTAACAGCTACAGATATGCTGTGATGTTTTATTGCAGATACAAGCCGCTTGGAGATACCCTCAATTTTGAGGAGTTCTTCCGTTGATGCTTCAAAAACAAGCGCAGGGGAATTGAAGTGATTGATAAGACGCTTGAAAAGGTAACGCCCTATTCCTGGAACGGTTTTGAGAGCAAACCATGGTAAAATGTTTTCCACTTAGCTTCGATAGCCTTTCTTCACACGTTTTTGCCAGGCAAGAAGTATGGGACTTGCCACAAATATTGACGAATATGTTCCTATAGCCACGCCTACTATCAAGGCAAATGCAAAGTCGTGTATAATTCCGCCACCTAATGTAAAAAGAGCAACCACCACGAAAAGAGTAGTAATAGAAGTTAAAATTGTACGGCTTAGTGTTTCATTTATACTTTTATTGATAATTATGTCCAGGCTGCTTTTGTGGTGTTTTCTGAGATTTTCACGTATACGGTCAAAAACAATAATTGTATCATTCAGGGAATATCCGATTATGGTCAAAATAGCGGCAATAATCGGAAGAGAAAACTCTTTACCACAGATGGAAAAAATACCCACGGTAATGAGAACATCATGGATAAGGGCAACAATAGCTCCCATAGCGTATTTAAGTTCAAGAAACCAGAACAGAATAAGTGTAACAATCAGGGCTGCGCCTATAAGAAAGGGTATGCCGACTTTGAACAGAGAAAGAAAATATACGGCAGCCATCAGCGCTCCAGCCATGACGCCGCTTAAAACCCACTTTAACTCAAAACGTCCGGATATATATATGGTAATAAAAAGTATAGCGTAAAACATTGCGAACAGAGCTTTTTCGCGCAAATCTTTACCTACCTGAGGGCCTACCATTTCGACTCGACGAATCTGCACATCATTTCCTTTTGTGGCATATTCAAGAGATGTTTTTACTCTGGTGCTAAAATCCTGAGAACCTGATATGGAAATATTGGTTCTTATAAGATATTCATTATCTTTTTTGTCACCGAACTGCTGAACCGATGATTTTCCCAGTTCAAGTGTATTGAGTGCTGATCTGACATCATCTAATCTAACAGGTGCCTTAAATTTAACCTGTATTAATGTCCCACCGGCAAAATCAATTCCGTATTTAGGACCCTTATGTATTGTCAGGGTAAAAATACTTATCAGGATCATTATAATAGAAAAAGAAAATGCGATTTTTCTTTTATTAATAAAATTAATATTTATATCAGATTTTATAAACTGCATTAAACAGGCTCCTGTGTATTAATTTAGCTTTTTGAAACGAATCGAGTTCAAATAAGCTTCAAATGTAATTAAATTTTTTACTGGAAATCCAGTGTCGAGACCTTTGCAAAACACACCCTTTTGCCCAATTTCTGCGTCAGGCCCCAGTACCATCTGCCGGAGCTACGGGGTAAACTCAAATTTCAATCCTCGAAATATTCAATATATTCATGTGGTTGAAATCTTCACCTTCCTTGAACTTAAACAAAATTGAGCATTTTTCAAAGGTCTCGTGTCATTAACTTGAACTTAGACAATTTTATTATTGATCACCACGAAGAACACGAAGGATTTTTTTATCTTCGTTTGCTTCGTACTTCGTGGTAAATAAATCGCAGTACATGTTTTACAGCAGTATTTTTAAAAAACCAAGGTGTAACAATACTGCTATATGCTCAGGGCTTTTACTTTACGGTTTATCAAAAAATAGTCGAATACAATTCTTGTCATGACAATAGCTGTAAACATACTTGCAATTACGCCCAGACTCAGTGTAACGGCGAATCCTTTAACAGGCCCTGTTCCGAACTGAAATAAAACAAGAGCTGCAATAAGTGTTGTGACGTTTGCATCGAGTATTGTAAGCGTAGCCTTGCCATATCCTGCCGAAACTGCAGCGCGCGGTGTTTTGCCTATTTTCAATTCTTCCCTTATGCGTTCAAAAATAAGAACGTTTGCATCAACGGCCATTCCTATGGTTAGTATAATGCCTGCAATGCCTGGAAGTGTCAGAGTGGCCTGGAAGGCTGCAAGTCCCGCTGCTATCAGAACAATGTTTATAAAAAGTGCCAAATCGGCTACGAGGCCTGAAAGTTTATAATAAAAAACCATAAACAGGACTACGAAAAGACCTCCAAATAACATTGAGGCAAGACCCTTTTTTATGGAATCCGCCCCAAGAGAAGGGCCGACTGTTCTTTCTTCGAGTATCTTTACAGGGGCGGGAAGAGCGCCTGCACGCAGGGCAATGGCAAGATCCTTGGCCTCGTCCATGGTAAAGTTGCCTGTAATTCTTGCCTCACCGCCTCCGATTTTTTCCTGTATAACAGGTGCTGAATAAACATTGTTGTCCAGAATAATTGCAAGACGCTTTTTTACATTTTCTTCTGTTATCTTAGCAAAAATTCTTCCGCCCTTTTTATCAAAAGTAATAGAAACATAGGGCTCATTAAATTGCGAATCTATCTGAACTTTTGCATCTGTAAGATTTGACCCTGTTAACAGAGTCTGCTTTTTAATAATAAAGTAGTTTTTCGTTTCGCGTTTTGTTTCAGGATTCTTTATGATTTGAGTAAGTATCTCACTTCCAGGAGGAACGTTTCCAGCCCGCGCAGTATTAACATCGTGCGTTTCGTCCACCAGTCTGAATTCTAAAAGGGCTGTTTTACCTATTAGATTCTTCGCTCTTTGAGTATCTTTTATTCCAGGCAGTTGAATTAAAATGCGTTTTTTACCCTGATGGCGTATATCCGGTTCGCTTACACCAAACTGGTCAATGCGGTTTCTTATTGTTTCAAGGGCTTGTTCTGTAGCAAGTTTTTTAATGTTTTCGGCTTCTTTATCAGGAATATCCATGACCGCTGAAAGCACACCTTCATCAATTGACTTGGAAACAAGACGGAGATTTTTAAACTCTTCGTCTAAAATCCGTTCAAACCCATCAATATTATCCTTTCCCTTCAACTTTGCCATAATTTTTGTTTTATTTATGCATTCCAGGCTTATAAATCTGATGTGCTCTTTTTTTAAGAGATTTTGAATTTCAAGCCTGATGCGTGCTAATGTACTTTCCAGAGCCTTGTCTGTGTCAACTTCAAGCGCAAGGTGCATGCCGCCCTGAAGATCAAGGCCGAGGTTTATCTTCTTATGAGGCCACCATGTTGGTTTTATTGAAGGAAGAAGATAGACAACAGCAGTTATGATAACAATTACAACTAAAATTAATTTCCAGGAAACATTCTTCAAATCTCTATTCCTCATTGTTGTTGAGTTTTATCATATTAAAGCCCCGGATTAATATGTATGGCCGGGGCTTTTTTTGATTTCTGGAGGTTTTATTTTTTATCTGAATCTTTTTTTTCTATTTTTGCGGGCTGAGCCTGTGATGAAGACTGAAGAAGCACAGAAACATTAGTCCGGTTTACCTTTATACGAATTTTATCTGCCACCTCTACTGTTAAAATATCGTCGTTAACAGAGGTAATATGTCCGTAAATACCGCCGCTTGTTACTATGCGGTCTCCATTTTTAAGGTTACCTATCATTGAACGATGCGCTTTTTGTTTTTTCTGCTGAGGACGAATGAGAAGAAAATAAAAAATAACAAACATCAGGATAAGAGGAACAAATGTCGAAAATCCACCCCCCTGTCCTGCTGCGCCACCCTGACCCATTGCATATGCTATATTAACCAAAATTAAACCTCCCTTTTGTATTAGTTAGTACCTGAGGCACTAAGTGCTTTAATCCTTAAAGACAGTAACAATAAACCTTAATAGATTACGCCTGTTAAGATTTCTCGCTTTGCTCGAAATGACATATAATGATGCTTTTGCCTGTTTTTGTGTCTTTAAGCTCTTCTATTGCCAAACCATTTCAGCAGAGCCTGTTACACTTGTTATAATGAGTTTTATGTTTTTACTGGTATTATCAATTACAGAACTGCCAGCCTGGTCAGGTGTTACAGGAAACCTGACCAGATATACCGATTTCCACGGTGTTATATGAGGAAAAAAATACCTGGTTACTTCATCAACCTTTTTTATCTTTCTTATTTCAAGCGGAGTTAAACGCCAGCCATTATCAGAGGTTAAATATATTTTCCACATGGAATTCTTTTTATTAAAATCATTGAGCTTTCCATCCGGTATATATACGGAAAGCAAAAAATCATTATAAGTTAAAGCTGCTTTTTCCTGATCTTTCAGCAGTTTTGTTTTTTCACTGTCGGTCAGTCTGTATGCCCGCGCATACTCATTTGAGTAAGCATATCTAAACCCGGAAGATTTAAATGTTGCGTCAGCTATTATTCCAAGATCCAGCCCCCTGTAAATACGCCCTTCTCTGCTCCAGTCCATAAGAGCCTTCTTGTATTGACCGCCATGGTAGGGATCAGATGATTCACTAAATCGTTTTACAGGTTCAAGGATACGGCATCCCTGGCAAATGGTGATTATCATAACTGCCAGAAAAATTTTTATAAAAAATATTTTGTAATATTTCAACATAATAAAAAAAACCAGCTGTAATTTCAGTGTAAAGGATTTGTGTTCAGCTTTCAGCGAATACACGCTTAAAAATGGCGCTGATATACTTTAAATGATAGCTTACGTCAAATATTTCTTCAATTTTCTCATTGCCGAGCAGATCGCAGATCTCTTTATTTTTCAAAACAAGAGTCTTGAAATCTTTTTTATCTTTCCAGACCTGCATTGCAAGGGTCTGAACCATTTTGTAAGCATTCTCACGGGTTACGCCGCATTCTGCAATAGCCAGCAATATTTGCTGGGAAAAGATAAGGCCTTTGAGAATGTTTAGATTATGTTTCATTCTTTCAGGATATACAATTAATTTATCTATTATTTTTGTGATTCTGTTTAAGATATAATCAATAAGTATTGTGCTGTCTGGCGCTATGACCCTTTCAACAGAGGAATGGCTGATATCACGTTCATGCCAGAGGGGAATATTCTCCATGGAAGCTACGGCGTTTGAACGTATTAAACGCGCAAGACCGCATATATTCTCAGACCCTACTGGATTGCGTTTGTGAGGCATGGCTGAAGAGCCTTTCTGGCCCTTTGAAAAAAATTCTTCTGCCTCAAGCACCTCTGTTCTCTGTAAATGTCTTATTTCAACTGCCATTTTTTCTATGGTTGAAGCCATGATAGCAAGGGTCGTAAAATATTCAGCATGCCTGTCCCTCTGAATAATCTGAGTTGAAGCAGGAGCAGGTTTAAGACCCAGCCTTTTACAAACATATGCCTCGACATCAGGAGGAATATTGGCAAATGTTCCTACTGCTCCTGAAATTTTTCCAAAACTTATTGTTTCAACGGCGCGTTCAAATCTTTCCATATTTCGGCGCATTTCATCGTACCACACTGCAAGCTTAAGACCAAAAGTCACAGGTTCTGCATGTATTCCATGAGAGCGTCCGATCATAACTGTGTTTTTGTGTTTCAACGCCTTTTTCTTTATTGTTCGCAACAGGACTTTGCAATCTTTAAGAATAATCTTTCCAGACTGTTTGAGAAGATATGCCATGCTTGTATCAAGAACATCGGAAGATGTCAGACCCATGTGAATGTATCTTGAGTCAGGCCCAACATGTTCCGCGACGGATGTAAGAAAGGCAATTACATCATGCCTGGTTTCAGCCTCAATCTCTTCGATTCTCTGAATTGAGAACCCGGCCTTTTTTCTGATCTTATCAAGCGCTTTTGTGGGAATTTTTCCTTTTTTGGCCATGGCTTCACAGGCTAACAGCTCAACTTTCAGCCATGTCTGATATTTGTTTTCATCTGTCCAGATATCCCCCATAATTTTTCTTGTATATCGATGTATCATAATCTCTTCCGTTTGTTTACTGTCTGTCGGTTAATTCGTTTCTGCTAATCATCCGGTCATCCGGTTTTTTTTATTGTTCAGCCGGTATCCATAAGGTTTCACCGTCAAACTCGACCTTGTTTACCTTACTGTAATCTATACAATCAAGAAGCGTAAAAATTTCATTCATGTTATAGACAATAATTTTATTCAAAGGTGAAATCAGATTAATATTAACATCTAATTTTGCTTTTTTCAGGTTATATATACAAACAGTATGTTCTGAAAACTTTAAAAGCTTTCCCATGCCTGAACTGTATCCTGAGCGGTCTGGTTCATCTGCAACCTGAGAAATACTGATGCCTTTATGATTAAAATAGTCTTTTAAGAGTTTAAAATGTATATCCCATAAATTATCGCCTGGCTGAACAACATATATCCCGAATTCATTTATAATTTTGTTTGAAGCGCCTTTTTTTGAATTTATATCATTTTCTATGATATCACCACTTTTGAGCCGCATCTTATCCTGACTTTCCCGCATGGAAACTGTTGTATCACCTATTTTAAAGGATTCATCAGATCTGACGATAATATCGACTCCTTCCTCAAGCCCGTATTTTGTCTTACGATCTTTTGTAACAGACTGAAGCTGCTCATCCTTTTCCAGTTCATTGTAATCAATTACTAATTGAGGTTTGGAAGGAGCATAAGTTTTTTCAGCCGGTTTTTCGGAAACAGGCTTTTTGTCCTGCTTCTGCAAAAACCATAAACCAGTTATTACTGTTACTCCAACGAGCACACAAATTGAAAAGATTTTTAACGCCTTATTCGCAAACAATATTACCCTCCCCCGGAATCATTGAAATATCCCCTTTTATTGTAATTAAAATATCTCTTCGTGCCTCCATTTCAAAAATTTCCTTACGTCTCCTGTTCAATAAATAATTGGCCACTTCCATGGGCACAATAACTTTTGCGCTGGAAATTCCTTCTTTTAAAATTTCGAGGCTGAGTTTACGAAGCAGACTTACGCCAAGAGTTTCTGGAGAAGGAGTAAGACCCTTCCCGTTGCAGTAACGGCAGTATTCAAATCCTCCAAATTTTATAGAAGGTCTTAGTCTTTGTCTTGACATTTCGAGCAGACCAAACCTTGTGATTTTGCCAATATTAATTTTAGCCTTATCATCCTTGACATGTGTTTTTAAAACTCTTTCAATTTCTATTTTGTGTTTTTTATCCCTCATATCAATAAAATCTATTACTATTAAACCACCTGAATCTCTTAATCTTAACTGGCGCCCGATTTCTTCAGCAGCTTCGACATTGGTCATAAATGCTGTTTCTTCGATGGTTTTTTTCTGTCTTCCCTTGCCTGAATTAACATCTATGGTGACAAGGGCTTCTGTCTGTTCTATAACAATTGACCCGCCTGAATGCAACTCAACACGGTTTTCAAATATAGATGCAAGCTGGTCCTCAAGCTGGTATTTTGTGAATATCGGCTTCGCACCTTTATAAAGTTTCACGATCTTCGTATGCTTTGGAGATATAATATTAACAAAGTCTTTGGCTTCGCGGTATACTATGGAATCATCTATCAGGATCTCGTTTACATCAGACGTAAAATAGTCCCTTATGGATCTTAAAACCAGATTTCTCTCTTTGTAAAGAAGGGCAGGGGCTTTTGCTTTTTTTACATTTGTCTGGATATTTTTCCAGAGCCGCATGAGATAGCTCACATCTTTCGACAGGATTGTTTTTGTGCTGTTTGTCCCTGCAGTGCGGATAATAATTCCAAATCCTTCAGGTAATACAAGTTTGTCTATAATGCTTTTTAGCCGGGTTCTATCCTCTTCATTTTCGATTTTGCGTGAAATACCCCTTGTTTTGCTTCCAGGCATTACAACCGTATATCTTCCAGGCAGAGAGATAAGGGTCGAAAGCATGGCCCCTTTTTTCATGTACGGATCTTTTGTAATCTGTACAATCATCTCCTGGCCTCGCCTTACGATATTTTTTATTGAATTATCACCTGAATTATTGTCCTGAAAGTAATCGCTGTGTATTTCGTTTTTCTGTAAAAACCCGTGCCTTTCCCCTCCATAATCGACAAAAACCGCCTGAAGACTGGGTTCAACACGGGAAACAATTCCTTTGTATATATTTCCGTGAGTTATTTCCCTTGCTGCAGTTTCTATATGGAACTCTACTAATTTACTGTCTTTTACTTTTGCAATTCTGCATTCTTCGGTATCTATTGCATTAATAAGAATTTTGCAGTTCATATAATATTTTTTCTCCTAACCACTTGCTTTTTTATTAAAATATGAAATTGTTATATACAAGTCAAATAATTTTTCTGATTTTAAATTATTGATGGACTCGTAAAAAGCTGCATTATGCCGCTCTGTAGCACTTGAAACCAGAATAACTTTAAACAATCAGTCTTCAGTTGTGATTAAATTAAAATTAGAAAACTGTTTGAGGCCGTCAGGCCGAGTTCTTACAATTTAGCCAGGATTAATCTGAATCCCAAAAAGGCTCACAGAGCGAACAAATTTTACTTTTTACGATACCATCTATATTAACGATTATTTTAGAAATAAAGTATCTCTTTGGTTTTTACAAGGCCATAATGTTCTGTATTATCAAAATTCTTGCATATACAATTAAATAAATGCTAAATATGATAGCGTTGAAAAAAGTCCCATCTACTGTGCTTGTCCGCCTCAGGCGGGTTGTAGTATTTCTTCAGGCATTGCTGTTTGAAGCTTTTGACAAATAAAATAGATGCAAAAATCGAGCACTTAATTCTTAACACATTTTAAGTAACAAAAGGAGAAAAAATAGATGAACGAACCAGATGTGCCTGTGAACTGTTCCGAATCAGATGGACTCTGCATAAATACGATACGTGCGCTTTCCATGGATGCAATACAAAAGGCAAACTCCGGCCATCCTGGTGCCCCCATGGGACTTGCATCTGCAGCCTATATACTATGGACGCGTATTTTACGTCATAATCCTGAAAATCCCCAGTGGCCGGACAGAGACAGATTTGTTCTTTCCGGCGGTCATGCCTCCATGCTTTTATACAGCCTGCTCTATCTTTGCGGATATGATTTAACTTTAGAGGATATAAAAAATTTCAGGCAATTAGGCAGCAAAACACCCGGCCATCCGGAATTCGGCCATACTCCAGGCGTGGAAACCACAACAGGTCCTCTGGGACAGGGTTTTACCAATGCAGTTGGCATGGCAATGGCTGAACGGCATCTTGCGGCAACATATAACCGCTCTGATTGTAAAATTGTGGATCACCATACATTTGTAATGTGCGGAGACGGGGACATGATGGAGGGGATCACATCTGAAGCCGCATCCCTTGCCGGCCATTTGGGTCTTTCCAGACTGATCTGTATTTATGACGATAATAAAATTTCTATCGAAGGAAGCACGGATATATCGTTTACGGAAGATGTCGCCCAAAGATTCAACGCATATAACTGGAATGTGCAGAAGGTTGATGACGGAAATAATCTGGATGCGATTTATAAGGCTTTAATTGCAGCAAAGAAGGAAACAGATAAGCCCTCCCTTATTATGCTGCGCACACATATTGCATTTGGCAGCCCAAACAAACAGGACACATCGGATGCTCACGGAGCGCCTCTCGGCGAAGAGGAAATCCGTCTTACGAAGAAAAACCTGGGGTGCCCTGAAGATATCTCCTTCTGTGTGTCTGATCAAGCTCTCGAAACATTTAGAAAATGCGTCAGCATGGGAAAAGAAACCGAATCCCTGTGGCAGGAAAAGTTTAAGGCTTATGCTGATAAATATCCTGATCTTGCAGAAAAATGGAATGATGCTTTAAACAGAGGCTTAAGGAAAGGATGGGATGACAATATACCTGAATTTTCAGTTTCAGACGGTCCGGTTGCAACCAGAGCTGCATCCGGCAAGGTCTTGAATTCTATTGCTGAAACAGTAACATCTCTTATAGGAGGTTCTGCTGATCTGGCTCCTTCAAACAAAACATATATAGAATCTTCCCATGAGTTTCAAAAAAATAAGTATGATGGCCGAAATATCCGCTTCGGAGTCAGGGAGCATGCAATGGGAGGTATTCTGTCCGGCATGGCCCTTCATAAGGGCATCAGACCTTACGGGGGAACATTCCTTGTGTTTGCAGACTATATGCGGCCGTCAATACGTCTTGCCTGTTTGATGAAATTACCTGTAATATATGTTTTCACTCATGACAGTATCGCGGTCGGCGAAGATGGGCCGACACACCAGCCTGTCGAACACCTGGCCAGTCTGAGGGCTATTCCGGGCCTGACAGTTATCAGGCCGGCAGATGCTTCAGAAACAGCTGGAGCATGGCGCCTGGCTGTAAAAATATCTGACGGTCCTGTTGCTCTTATTTTAAGCCGTCAAAAACTGCCTGTATTAGATAAAGCCGGACCTGACATGCAATATGGACTTGAAAACGGAGCTTATGTGCTGGCCGATTCAGATAAAAAACCCGATATTATTCTGATAGCTACAGGATCTGAAGTGCATATAGCGCTGGAAGCAGGCAAAATACTTGAATCTAAAGGCATTGCGGTAAGAATAGTTAATATGCCGAGCTGGGAGCTGTTTGAAAAAACTTCTCAGGAATACAGGGACAAAATTCTTTTGCCTGATGTACCCGCACGCATTGCTGTTGAAGCCGGTATTCCCATGGGTTGGGAACGGTATGTGGGGAAAAACGACGATATAATCGGCATGACAGGTTTTGGGATTTCAGCTCCTGGCGGAACTGTAATGGAAAAATTTGGGTTTACATCTGCAAATATAGTTCAAAAGGCAATGGAGTTATTAGGCAGGATTAAAAATTAAGGTTCTACTCCAATTCAGTTGAAAAAGGGGTCAAGGCTTTGAGCGACATGAAGTGAAGCCTTGGCCCCTTGAATCCTTGTAATCTGTGTGAGTTAAGTTTTTTGGCTCTTCTCCAATTTAGTTGGAGAAGAGGGTCCAAGGATTCAAGGGTTTGTTTTCTAAAAACTTTATAAGCGCTTTTGATGTTCTTTCGCTTTCTGCTATATCTTTTTTTATGTAAAGCATCCTGATGTAATCCCTGGTTGTCTTTCTTCCATATCCTTCTGCTATATCTTTCTTCCTTGAGCGCTGAGGGTTAACGCTTCACTGCGTGTCACTCGAACCCTTG
>CAYYMU010000033.1:14278-15455 GCA_964472445.1 uncultured Desulfobacteraceae bacterium | reverse complement strand
ATAATGTTTTTAGTAGACAAGCCATATATCTCGGATTTTTTCAAAAAGACTGTCAGGGATAATGCCATCCCTGTAGTCGGCACAGATATAGCAAAAGAGTTAGGCCTTTATAGTGGCACAAAAGTAATTAGTGAAGATAGCGCCATTGAAATGATTAGAAAGTCAGATAATCCTGTCATCTATACTACATCTGAAAATTCAATAGGTTGGATAGCAAGGCATTTGTCTTTCAGCAAGCTTCCTGAAAAAATAGAGCTGTTTAAAGATAAACTGAAATTTCGGAAACTGACAAAATCAGTTTTCCCGGATTTTTATTTCAAAGGGGTTCACTTTGAGGACTTAAAAAAGCTTCAGTTTAAGGAATTGCCGTTAACCTTTATCATCAAACCAACGATTGGCTTTTTTAGTATGGGAGTTTATAAGGTTTCAAGCCATGAGGAATGGATTAACACAATTGATTTAATAATTGCAGAAAGAGCTCAAATAAAGGGGTTATACCCTGAAGCGGTATTGGACACCAGTTCATTTATTATTGAACAATGTATTAACGGCGACGAATTTGCTGTTGACGCATATTATAATTCTACTGGCGAACCCGTTATTCTAAATATCCTTAAACATGTTTTTTCTTCAGATGCCGATGTTAGTGACAGGATTTACATTACATCCAAAGAGATTATCGAAAGTAATCTTGAAGAATTTACAAATTTTGCACAGGAAATCGGCAGATTAGCCGATGTCAAAAATTTTCCGGTACATATTGAGCTTAGACGAAACAAAAAAGATGGTGCTTTGTTGCCTGTCGAAGTAAATCCCATGCGGTTTGGTGGCTGGTGCACCACTCCGGACTTGTCCTTTCTGGCCTATGGATTTAACTCTTATTTATATTATTACCTGCAAAAAAAACCAGACTGGCCTGAGGTTCTCAAGGGAAAAGAAGGAAAACTTTTTAGTATTATTGTATTGGATAATTCGACCGGCATAGACGTAGATGAAATTGCATCATTTGATTATGAAAAGCTGCTTTCAAATTTTGAAAAACCGATAGAGCTAAGAAAAATTGATTATAAAAAGTATCCTGTCTTTGGTTTTTTGTTTGCGGAAACCAGAAAAGATAATTTTATTGAGCTTAAAAATATCCTGGATTCAGACTTGAATGAATTTATATCAAAACAAT
>CAYYMU010000033.1:0-14178 GCA_964472445.1 uncultured Desulfobacteraceae bacterium | reverse complement strand
ATTGAGCTTAAAAATATCCTGGATTCAGACTTGAATGAATTTATATCAAAACAATTACATGAACACGGGTGTTAACTGAATACCAAAGATAACCCATCAGAAAGATAACCCTGATTCACCATCAAAAAAAGCAAGGGATAAGAAGTAAAATTGTTTGTCAAGGGAGATGTGCGCTAAAAAATGGCCGATCAGTAGTGCTTTCATAAGGAAACAGTAATATCCGGGTTTTTTTTGAAATTGTTGAAAAAACGTTAATTACAACGACCAAAATATCCATATCTTTTTTAGGCGGTGGATTTTAGACCCTTTCTGCCCTTGACACAGTTTTCGTCATTTGCAATAGTTTTTTTTTGTAAAAATGAATATCTATCAATATTAAATCTTTTCAAACAGGCTTCCCGCTAAAAGCGTAATTCAAGTTCAAGAATGGCGCCGATGTTTCACTTCGTGTTGCTACGTACCAAAATTTAAGTCTGATCTCGCCATAGGCCTGAAATAAAATGGGGCGTTTTGCAAAGGTCTTAATATAAAAAGGAGAAAATTACCATGAGTGAACACGTTATTGTCATTGGAGCAATCGCTCTTGGGCCTAAGGCTGCTTGCAGGTTTAAACGACTTCATCCCAAGGCGAAAGTCACCATGATCGACAAAAATGATACAATTTCCTACGGCGGGTGCGGCATCCCATATTTTGTTGCAGGTGAAGTGTCTGAGTCCATGCAATTGCGCACTACGAGTTTTAATATGGTTCGTAACAAGGAGTTTTTCAAGGAGGTAAAAGGCGTCGATGTTTTTCCTCTCACGGAGGCTCTTCGGATAGATCGTGAAAAAAAACAGATCCATATCCGTCGTCTCGTTAGTGGCGAAATAGATGTCCTGCCCTATGATAAGCTTGTTTTGGCTACCGGTTCAACGCCAAGAAGACTTTATTTGCCGGGTGAAAACATGGAAGGCATACACTATGTATCAAGTCCCTATGATGCCGTTAAAATTCGTGATTCTCTAACTAAAGGCATTGTTAAAAAGGCCGTGGTGCTGGGAGGTGGTTTTATCGGGCTGGAAATGGCTGAGGCTTTTGCCGACATGTGGGATATTGAGACTACGGTAATCGAAATAGCCGATCAGATCATGCCTCGATACTTAAGCATGAAGTTAGCCAGAATGGGACAACGACATATGGAGGAAAACGGTGTTTCTTTTCATCTAAATGAAACCGTTGAGCGGTTTGAGGGTGAAGGCCGGGTAAAAAGAGTCGTGACCAATAAAGGCGTTGTGGAGGCTGATATCGTTGTTATTTCAGTCGGTGTTGAGCCGAACGACGATCTGGCAAAAAAGTCCGGACTCCAGGTTTCTGAACGCGGCGGCATAGTAGTTGACGAACACATGCAAACCTCAGACCCCAACATTTACGCCGGCGGTGACTGTGTTGTTATCAAAAACCTGGTAACAAACAAGCCTTTCTACTTGCCTTTGGGATCTATGGCCAATCGTCAGGGACGCGTGATTGGCACAAATATGGCTGGAGGCAATGCCAAGTTTAAGGGAGCTGTGGGTTCTTTTGTATGCAAAATTTTTGAAAGTTCAGTGGCTGGCGCCGGATTATGCCGTAAAGTAGCCAAGCAGATGGGATACGATGTTTTCAGTGTTCTTCTCGTGCAGTTAGATCGCGCTCATTTTTATCCCACTAAACAACTCATGACCCTGGAACTGGTTGTTGACAAGTCCACCCGTCGCATCTTGGGTATTCAAGGGTTTGGCAGCTATGGAGATGCCATGGTCGGGCGGATCAATGCAATAGCTGGTATCCTGCAAAACCAACCTGAGATTGAGGATATCAGCAACTTTGAAATGGCCTATTCGCCGCCTTTTTCAGCAGCCATGGATATCCTGAATACCTTGGGCAATATGGCGGACAATGCTCTGGCCGGCATGAATCGTGGTTTAGGACCTGCAGAATTCGAGACCTTTTGGAAACAAAACAAGGAAAGCAACTTTTTTCTGGACTGCCGTGAAACAGCAGACGCGGAACCGTATCTCAAAAAATACCCTGAAAACTGGCACAACATTCCTCAGGGAAAGATTAGCCAAAAACTTGCGGAAATACCCAAAGATAAGACAGTTTTACTTATTTGTAATACTGGCGGGCGGTCTTATGAGGCCCAGATTATACTCGACGAGAATGGTTTTAAGGATGTCATTAATTTGCACGGAGGCATTGCAGGCTTGAAAAGTTGGGGGATGGATATATAGAAGATCTCTTTGGCCCCGTAACATTTAAAGGAGACAACAAATAGATATCATCCAAAGTATAACAGGTTTGGTAGTTTTCGTATTGATCGCCTGGGCTGTGAGTGAAAATCGCAAGCAGGTTCGCCTGAAGCTGGTAATAATAGGCCTGACAATTCAGGTGGCATTGGGAGCTATCCTTTTGAATCTTTCTATTTTCAGAAATATTTTCCTGCTTTTGAACCGGCTTGTTCTGTCCCTGGAAGAGGCCACAACAGCAGGAACTTCCTTTGTCTTTGGTTATCTTGGAGGCGGCAGTTTTCCCTTTATCGAAACTTATCCGGGATCAACCTTTATCTTCGCCTTCAGAGGACTTCCCGTCGTACTCCTTATGAGCGCCCTGTCAGCGCTTTTATTCTACTGGAAAATCCTCCCCGTTGTCGTAAAGGCTTTTTCACTGGCCCTGCAAAAAACAATGGGCATAGGAGGAGCGGAAGGATTGGGAGTGTCGGCCAATATTTTTATGGGGATGGTGGAATCTCCTCTTTTGATTCGCCCCTATCTGAAAAATATGACCCGAAGCGAGATATTCACCCTCATGACTTGCGGTATGGCCACAATAGCAGGAACGGTGATGGTGCTTTACGCAAGCATGTTGAGTAAAAGCATTCCAGATATCATGGGACACATCCTGACAGCTTCCATCATCAGTGTTCCGGCGGCGATTACCATTTCCAAAATTATGGTACCGGAAACAGGTGAATCTACTCCAGGCAAATTAACTTCTCCGGAAGAGGCAATAAGCTCTATGGACGCGGTCACCAAAGGAACGCTTCAGGGAGTGCAACTGCTTCTGAATATCATAGCCATGCTGATAGTACTCCTGGCGCTTGTTTATCTTGTCAATCTCATACTTGGCCTTCTGCCGGGTATAGGAGGACAACCAGTCACCCTGCAAAAACTTTTGGGCTATATTATGGCTCCGGTAGTCTGGCTGATGGGTATCCCCTGGAAGGAGGCGTTTACGGCAGGATCACTTATGGGAACAAAAACCATTCTCAACGAATTGATAGCCTATATTGATATGAGCAATCTTGCCAGTGGTGCCCTGAGTCCCAAAAGTATGCTGATCATGACATACGCCATGTGTGGCTTTGCAAATCCCGGCAGTCTGGGGATTATGATAGGCGGCATGGGAACTATGGCTCCTGAAAGACGGAATGAAATAATTTCTCTGGGTTTCCGTTCTATTGTGGCAGGCACGCTTTCCACATGCATGACGGGTGCGGTGGTTGGAATCCTTTTATAACATGTCCCGCAAAGCTCATCCAGCAGGAGCGTAATCCGCCACCTTGAGGGGTGTGTACTTTTCAATATAAGCCCTGATAACATCAGCATCCAGGTAGCCGGTATCGACAAATCCGGGATGGTCGACCATTTTCGGGTAACCGTCACCGCCCGAGGCCATATAGCTTTCGAGAACCAGCTTGTATTGTTTTTCGGGCTCAATGGGGCTTCCGGCCACTTCGACAGCAACCAGCCTCCGGCCAGAGAGGTTCAGGCGAACCCCCACGAACTGGGCGAAAGCCCCTGTATCAACTTGCATGTTAACCGCCGCCTGGAGATAGTTCCACACATCCTTGCCTGTCAGGGTTACCGTACACAGCGAGTTTCCGAAAGGTTTGGCTTTCAGTACATCATTGTAGGTGATATCGCCGGCGGGGAGGCTGTCTCGGATACTGCCGGAATTCATGACGGCCAGATCAGCCCCTGTCTGTTCAATGTAGGCCCTGCTTACCAGGTTGACCAGGTTGGTCTTCCGGCTCCTGACGATATTGCGCTCGCCTGTAAATTCACCATCCGAACTCCCGATCACGACCCCCAGTTTTTCATGGCCACTGTCCTTGTAGGTTTTCAAAAAAGCAAGTAGTTCCGGGTCCGCAGGGATCTCTTCTTCGATAAAATTCCTGACGGATTTTCCATTCTTTTCAACTTTTTTTTTCAGGTTGACGGGTATCAGGCGGTAGTTTTTAAGGGTCAGCTTGCCGTTGCAATATTCCAGATCCATGCGACCCAGATATTTGCCGTATTCAAACGCCTGGACGATAAGGGCATTGCCCTCTTTCACCGGGATATCCAACTGTTCATGGGTGTGTCCATCCACGATCACATCGATACCGTCAACGCTCCTGGCCAGTGAAACAGATCCGGGAGCGTTGGACCCGTGGATACCGAGAGGGTAGTAGCCGATATGGGTCAAGGCCACCAGTATGTCGGATTTCTGCCGGATCTCCGGCACCAGGCGGGCTGCCGCTTTGATCACCGGCTCAAATCTGAAAAACCCAACAACATCCGGGTTGCCCTGCTTGTACGTATCGCTGGTGGTAAACCCCACAACAGCGATACGCAGGCCATTAAATGTGAATATCTTGTAAGGTTGCATCAGGCGCCTGCCGGAGGATCGTTCATAAACATTAGCCGAAAGCATGGGAAACAGCATCCAGGTCATTTGCTTTTTAAGCACTGCGATATGATTATCAAACTCGTGATTGCCCGCTGCCATTGCATCGTACCCGATGCGATTCATGGCCATGATGTCCGGCTCTGCATCCAGAATATCCGATTCGGGAACACCGGTATTGATGTCTCCCGCGTCGAGCAAAAGGACGTGCCCGCCTTCTGCGGTAACCTCCTTGCGGATACGGTCCACCAGGGTTTTCCGGGCACCCATGCCGTATTCCCCGTAGCGGTTGTTCCAGAAGTGTCCATGGTGATCGTTGGTATGAAGAATGGTGATCCGATACAGGGTATCCTGCTGCGGACCATGTTTGGCAGTCAGCCCGCCAACACAAGCGGAAAGCAGGAGCAATACCGTAAGCAGACAGGCTGTCTGGGCTAAGGTTTTTGAAAACAGATGCTTTTGCATATCGTTCTCTCTCAGTAAATCCTTTGCTCGAACAGGTTACTTATTTTTCGATGGATATCCCTGAGAGTTTCCTTTTTATTGTAATATTATGCCGCAAGCGGCGAGGAATACAACCCTGAAGTCATTGAATACGGCTTAATAAAACAATATTTCCCCAAAAGAACAAACTTTAAAAATATGATGGCTTCGTAAAAAGTCATTTGTAAGCGACATTGAGCAGTTTTGGAATCCCCAAAATGCTCACAAAACGAACAAATTTTACTTTTTACTTAACCAGCAAAGAGCTTGCATTTGTGGCAAAAAAGTTAAATCATAGGCCAAGAAAATGTCTCAATTATCAGACGTCTCATGAAATCATTTACGGTGCTATTAATGGTGCACTTACAATTTGAATTCACCGTCAACATTTTCAGGCCTTGTCCGTTATTTTTGAGGAGAAAACAGCCCAATGCCAAAAAGTTTCCGTGAAACACTCCAGTTTTATCTGATTGACTGCAAAACAACTCTTGGCAAGGCCATCGATGTTTTTATCATCCTCTTGAATCTTTTTATCTGCCTTATCCTGGTAGTCGAGACTTATCCTGTGTCCGAGACAATCCGACAGTTACTCTGGAACTTAGAGGTGATTATTGTCCTGTTTTTCATCATAGAGTATGCGGCAAGACTTTACGCGGCAAAAAACCGGCTCAGGCAGTTCTTGGACATTTACAGCATCATCGATCTCATTGCAATCCTGCCCACGCTTTCGGTAATCTTCCTGCCCCTTTTCGGCATCACCCTTGACATCGGCTTTATCCCGTTCATCCGGGCATTCAGATCACTCCGTATATTCAGATTCCTGCGATTTACTGCGGACACTGACTTTTTCTTCGGAAGCATAAAGCCCCAGCTGCTTAAAGTTACACGACTCTTACTCACTATACTGATGATATTCTTTATTTCTTCGGGGCTCTTTTACTTTGTGGAGAGCAACCTGAATCCGAATGTGAAGAATTTTGGCGACGCGTTTTATTTTACGGTTGTCGCGCTGACCACCGTTGGCTTTGGAGATATCATTCCCCTGTCTGATGCGGGTAAGTGGGTTACGGTTCTAATGATACTTTCGGGTATTATCCTCATCCCGTGGCAAATCAGCCAGATTGTAAAAGAATGGGTACGCATGGAAACGAAAAAGGAAATAATCTGCCCCAAGTGCGGACTCCGTTACCATGATAAAGATGCTTCCCACTGCAAGTCCTGCGGACATATTATCTTTCAGGATTACGATGGCAGTTAAGGACTCAGATGTTACTGCGAAACAATCAAATCTGCTTTCAAAGGTATCATTACCAGCCCCAGGTAAGATACTTATGCATTGAATCGGCAGCTCTTCTTCCTGCGCCCATGGCAAGAATAACCGTTGCCTGACCGGTTACTATGTCTCCACCGGCCCATACTCCCTTTTTACTGGTTTTACCTGTATTTGGGTCAGCTATAATATAACCCCGTTTGTTAAGCTTTAATCCTCTGGTATTATTAGTAAGCAGAGGATTAGCTCCCGAACCTACGGCTATAATTGCCAGATCATAATCCATCATAAGCTCTGAACCCTTAACAGGAACAGGTCTGCATCGTCCTGAATCATCCGGCTTGCCTAATTTCATTTTAAGGCATTCAATACTGACAAGCATGCCGGATTCGTTTCCTAAAAAGCGTGTTGGATTGGTCAGAAGAATCAACTCAATCCCTTCTTGTTCTGCATGATGAATTTCTGCGGCTCTGGCAGGCATTTCCTGCCTTGACCGTCGATAGATGATACTTACTTTTTCAGCGCCAAGACGCATGGCTGTTCTTGCAGAATCCATTGCAACATTTCCTGCGCCAAATACAGCCACATTTTTTCCCCTGATAATTGGTGTGTCATATTCGGGGAAAAGGTATGCCTTCATAAGATTAGAACGCGTTAAATACTCATTGGCGGAATAGATTCCCGCAAGATTTGTCCCGGGAATATTTAAAAATCTTGGCAGGCCCGCACCCACTCCTATAAAAACAGCGTTGAAACCGTCTTGTGTAAACAATTCATGAATTGTACGAATATTACCGATAATGCTGTCCATTTTAATGACAGCGCCCATTTTTTTTAAAAAATCAACTTCAGCTTCCACTATCGCCTTAGGCAGACGAAATTCAGGAATGCCGTAAAACAGGACTCCTCCCGGTTTATGCAGAGCCTCAAATATAGTGACCTCATGGCCCAACCTTATTAAATCCCCGGCTACGGTTAACCCTGAAGGGCCGCTGCCTATTACGGCAACCTTTTTGCCTGTTGGGGGGGGCAACTTATCAGGCAGCTCAACAAGATTGTTCTCACGCTCATAATCAGCGCAAAAACGCTCAAGGTTGCCTATGGCAATCGGCCTGCCTTTTTTGCCTAAAATGCATTTGGCTTCGCACTGGATTTCCTGCGGACAAACACGACCTGTAACAGCAGGCAATGAGTTTGTTTCTTTAACCTTTCTCGCTGCTGCAGCAAAATCTCCTTTTGCAATAAGTGATATAAATTCCGGGATTTTTACCTGAACAGGACAACCAGTCATACAGCCCGGTTTTTTGCAGTTAAGACAGCGTTTTGCCTCTTTTACTGCTGCATCAGCGGAGTATCCGTAAGGGACCTCTTCAAAATTCCTTGCCCTTAGTTCAGGCAGTTGTTCCGGCATGGGCTGGCGTTGATCTTTTTTGCTTTTTTCCATTTTTATCTTTATGTGGCCTCTGTGCTTAAAACAGCTGATTTTTTTGGTTTAAACCCGCAATATGTCTGATAAGCTACTGCTTCATTTTCCAGATATATCGACTTTCTTTCAAAGAGTTCCTGCCAGTTGACTTTGTGCCCGTCAAATTCAGGGCCGTCCACACAGGCAAATCTGGTTTCTCCTCCCACAGTCACACGGCAGCATCCGCACATTCCTGTGCCATCAACCATAATAGGATTAAGGGCGACAAGAGTTTTTATTTTTTTCGGTTTGGTTATATTGGAACAGTTCATCATCATAAACGTACAGCCGATAAAATAGCAGAGGTTTATTTTTTCTTCCCCGGCAATCAGTTCTGTAAGAGCCTCCGGGACTCTTCCTTTTAAACCTTTTGAGCAATCAGCAGTGCTTACAATAAGTTGATCGGAAACTTTTTTAAGCGGTTCTTCAAGATAGAGAAGGTTGTCGCTTCTGGCTTCTATAATGGATATGACCTTGTTGCCGACCGCTTTCATGGCTCTTGCCAGGGGATAAATTGCGCCGATTCCGTAACAGCCCCCGCCACATACAACTGTGCCGTATTTTTTTATTTTCACAGGTTTCCCAAGCGGGCCTGAAACACTGTAAATAAAATCATTGTTTTTTATACAGGCCATCTTTGCTGTTGATATGCCGACTTCAAGAAAGAAAATCGTGATCGTTCCTTTTTCAGCATTCCAGTCAGATAATGAAAAAGGAACTCTTTCTCCTTTTTCATCAGGCATAATGAGTACGAATTGACCTGGTTTTGCCTTTTTTGCAATAGCAGGTGCTTCGATTTCTATAATGTGAATATTTGGAGCTATTTCATTTCGCTGGACAACCCGATACATCTTCTCCTCCTGAAATTTTGTCATACAGAGTTTTAAGATCATGAATCTCTCTGGTTAAATCAAGTCCTCTATATTGCCATGGATGCACATTAAAAACAGGGATGTCCTTGTTTGAATCCGGCTTGACAAAAGGTGTCAGTCTGTATTTTTTAGCGGGCTTTACAGGCCATATTCCCTGGCCGGAAATCAGAGGATTTACTTTGCAGATTTCATTAAAAACTTCTGATGCATCGGAAAATCTGAAACCTTTATATTCCATGCATTCAGCCACCATAGATATTATCTTCCAGTCGGGCATAGCCATTGATGGCGGCTTTGCTCCAGCAGACAATGGCTGCACTCTTCGTTCGGCCGAGGTAATGGTTCCGTTTTCTTCTGTAAATGCGGCACATGGAAAGACTATGTCTGCTTTATCAAACAGGGGTGATGGAAAAACAGTATGAAGAATCAAAAAATCGAGTTGATCGAAAGAAACTTTTTCCACTGTTTCGTCACCAGTTAAATAAACAGCTTTAATTTTGCCCTGATGCACAGCTTTAAGCATTTTTTTACAATTCATGCCGGATTTGCGGGGCAGGCTGACAGACCAGATCTTTTCAAATTTTTTTATCGCAGCCTTACTGGAAACATTTTGATAGCCGGGCAGATAGTTGGGCAGGGCTCCCATATCACAGACACCCTGGCTGTTTCCTTCATCTCTGAGAGCAAGAAGACCTGAAGGATTGCCTGTAAGAAGAAGCAGATTAAAAAGCTGCATGATGATCTGCTGCGAGTCATCATTTTCAAAAACTCCGGAGCCATATAGAATACAACCTTTTTTTGAGCTCTGAATCAAGGAGGCTATATTGTTGATGACGTCCGGGGAAATACCGCAGAGTCTGCTTATGTTGTTGAAGTTAACGCTATTAATGGATTTTTTAAGAAGATCAAAATCATTACAATAATGAGCTGCAAAATCTTTATCAAGATGAATGCTTTTGACAATCTTTTTTAATATAACGGAGATAAGCGGCAAATATTCGGAGGGTTGAACAGTAATATTACTGTCAAACAGCCTTTGGCCTGTGCTGTTAAGCGATGGTCCGATATGAACAGCATAAGTCCCCTGTTTTCTTGCCCGATTAATATTTACCATTAGAACAGGGTGTGAAACAAGAATATCTGTTCCAATATTTATAATCCAGTCGGCTTTATCGATTTCTTCAAATGTTCCCGCAGAAGCGCCCACACCTGTGCATTTAACCTGTGAGTCAACTAACTGGCAGGTAGAACAGGAGGCAACATCAATATTGTTTGTTCCTATTCCTGCGCGCGCAAATTTTTGCAGCAGATAAGCAGCTTCATTTGTCATAAATGAAGATGCCAGAAAACCCGTTTCTTCCGGAGAATATTGGCCCAGCTTGTCTGCAGCCAGTTGAATTGCCTGTTCCCAGGTTGCGGGAACCAGCCTTCCCTGTTTTCTAATAAGTGGATATTTCACCCGGTTGGTACTGTTAACAAGGGCGGGAATAGAAAAGCGTCCCCTTGCGCAGGCCTGACCATTATTGGCAGGGCCGTCATCGTCAGGTTTCGCAGCCATGATTTTGCCCCATTTTGTTTCAAGTTTTAATCTGCATCCAACACCACACAGGACGCATGTAGTATTAGTTGTTTTCTCAGGAATGCCATGCCATTTGCTCGCTCTTGCCGAAAGGGCGCCTGTCGGGCAGACATCTACGCATGCTCCGCAGAATTGACATCCACCTTCAAGATGAGATTTGTCGAATGCAGTGCCTATTTTTGTATTATGTCCACGATTTATAAAGGCAATAGCGCCAATACCTCTGATATCCTGGCAAACACGAACGCAGCGTCCGCATAAAATACAGAGATTATAATCACGGTCAAAAAAAGGATCGTCTCTTTCAACCGGTAGATTTTTATATAAAAAAGGGAAAGTAATTTCTTTTATGCCAAGATATTCAGCCACTTTTTGAAGCTCACATTTGCCCCTGTTGGGACAAAAGTTGCAGCCTGTAATACGGCCGGCCTTTGTTGGGGATAAATTATGTTTTTCGCATAGCTCTTTTTGATTACATATAATACATTCATGAGGGTGTTCTGAGAGTATAAGTTCCAGTACATTTTTTCTCAAACGGTTTAATTCAGCGTTATCTGTTATGATGTTCATGCCGTTAACTGCCGGGGTTGTGCATGCAGGAGGAAATCCGCGCATATTGTCAATTTTTACAATACAAAGGCGGCAGGCTCCAAATGGACTTAGTTTTGAATGAGCACAAAGCGCAGGAATATATATTCCGTTTTCTTTTGCAACATCGAGAACTGTTGCGCCTTCTTTGAAATCAACCTCTTTTCCATCAATCGTTAACATGGTCGTTTTTATTTCCTTATTTAATAAAATCAGCAAAACGCACCGCAGACAAAAATAACTTTCAAGCATATCCAAAATTATAGTAATTACTCAGCCACCGATCTACGCTGATTATCACGGATATTTTTTCTTTTGTTATCATATATAACTATTCAGGCACAGAGGGGCATAGTTGTCTTGCCTGTTTGCCGCTTAACTTCCTGATTAAGCTGCTAAGCATTCGTTCTATCTCTCTGCTTAATTCAGATAACTTATCGAATTCGTCTCTTTTCAAATAATACAGGTTCATAGAAATTTCTATCTGGGTTTGCAATTTATCAGGCACAGAGGGGCAAAGATTTTTGCCAGACCTGCAAATCTCTATATGTTTTTATTTTGCTTTGTGCCACTGTGCCTTTGCCCCTCTGTGCCTGAGTAGTTACTGTATTTAAACCTGTCTGCGGTCATCCTCCTGAGGCGGACAAGTCTGTGTAAATCTGTGGCTGAATAGTTACAAATTATATTTCAATGTCATTAATTCAGGTTTTATTATTGATAACCACGAAGAACACGAAGAATTTTTTTATCTTCGATTGCTTCGTGTTCTTCGTGGTAAAAATATCGCAGTACGCTACATATAACGTTCTAAAAAGCTAACAGAGCGAACAAATCTTATTTTTTACGACACCATCCTATTTAATAAAACCTGTTATTTTTTTAACCGCTCCTATTTTAGGAGGACATTTCTGATAACAAAGCCCGCATTTAATACATATGGAAGTATCTATAACATGCGGCTTTTTCTTTTTACCGGAAATTGCTCCTACAGGACAATTTTTGAGACATATTCCACAGCCAATACATTTTTCTTCTGATATGACATATTGAATAAGGTCTTTGCATACAAGAGCCGGACAACGCTTATCTCTTATGTGGGCCTCATATTCTTCGCGAAAATAGCGGAGAGTGGTCAAAACAGGATTAGGAGACAATTGACCGAGTCCGCACAGAGAAGTATTCTGAATCGTCACAGCAAGATCTTCTAATTTTTTCAGGTCTTCTTCTTCACCATGGCCGGATCTGATTTTATCTAAAATGTCTAACATGACCTTGGTTCCAATACGGCAGGGAGCACATTTCCCGCATGATTCAGACTGAGTAAATGCGAGAAAATAGCGGGCCACGTCAACCATACAGGTGTTTTCGTCCATAATAACCATACCGCCGGACCCCATCATGGCTCCAAGTTCGATCAAACGGTCAAAATCAACCGGCGTGTCAATCAGTTCCTCTGGTATGCAACCCCCGGCAGGGCCTCCTATTTGAACAGCCTTGAGAGTTCTGTTATCTCGAATTCCATTGGCGCACCCAAAGATTATGTCGCGCAGAGTAGTTCCCATGGGAACTTCCACAAGCCCGGTGTTTTTTACCATACCGACGACAGAAAATATGGTTGTTCCTTTACTTTTTTCTGTTCCAATGCTGCTAAACCACTCAGAACCATTTTTTATAATCAGGGCAACATTTGTCCAGCTTTTTACATTGTTTATAACGGTTGGTTTGCCCCACAGGCCTTCAACTGCGGGGAATGGAGGTCTTGGAACAGGAGTACCTCTTTTGCCCATTATTGATTGTATCAGAGCTGTCTCCTCTCCGCACACAAAGGCGCCTGCTCCCATTTTGATTTGTATTTTAAAATCAAAGCCGCTGCCAAGTATGTTTTTGCCTGAAAAACCGTATTCCTCCGCCTTTTTTATAGCCATGCCGAGATGTTTTACGGCCAGAGGATATTCAGCGCGCACATAAATATAACCTTTGGTGGCCCCAATTGCATAGGCTCCGATAATCATTCCTTCAATTATACTGTGCGGATCACCTTCCATAAGGCTGCGATCCATAAATGCCCCGGGATCACCTTCGTCACCATTTGCTATTATATATTTTATGTCACTTACGGCATTTCTGCAAAACTTCCATTTTGTGCCTGCGGGAAATCCCCCCCCGCCTCTGCCTCTGAGGCCTGAATCAGATACTGTATTAACAACATCTTCCGGTGACATGGAGGTCAGCGCCTTGCAAAGCGCTGAATATCCATCACAGGATATATAATCGTCAATGCTTGTTGGATCGATTTTCCCTGTGCGGCCAAATACATTCCGCATCTGTTTCTTAAAAAAAGGAATATCTGATTCATATTTGATTTTTTCTCCGGTGTCGGGATCTTCATACAACAGACGTTCTATAATAATACCCTTGCCAAGAGTCTCGGAAACTATTTCAGGAATATCAGATAGTTTTAATTTTTGATAGAATATGTTTTCAGGGCCTAAAACAAGCAGAGGACCTTTTTCACAAAAACCGCGGCAGCCAACCTTTTTGATTTCAACCTTATCGTTTAATTTCTGTCTTGCCACTTCTTCGACAAGCGCATCGATAATCTTTACGGCTCCACCAGCACGGCAGCCGGTAGTAGAACATATCCTGACAACTGTTTTTTTTGTGTCAATGGATCGGTCGATACGGGCTTTTAATTTTTTTAAATCCAAGACAGAATTAATTTTTTTTGTTTTTGGATTTTTCATCCTTTTTTTTTGTTTTTCCTTTAATATATTTTGCTAAAATCTTTTCCAGTTTTTTAGGATCTAAATTACCGTAATAGTCGTCATCAATTACTGCTAAAGGCGCCAGGGCACATGCGCCAAGGCAATTGACGGTTTCCAGGCTCAGACTGTAATCAGGTGCAATTTCACCATTCTTTAAGCCGGTCATGTTGGTTATATTTTGCAAATTCAAAGCATTTCCTTTTACATGACAGGCAGTGCCAAGGCAGACTTTTATCTGGTGGTCAGCCGGTCTGGTCAGTCTGAATTGAGAATAGAACGTAACTACCCCATATATTTCATGTTCAGACATTTTAAGAGACCGGGCCACTATAGAAAATGCATTCTCAGAAATATATCCGCATTGCTCCTGAATAGACTGCAAAACAGGAATAAGATTTCCTTTTTTGCTCCCAAAGGGTTTAATTATTTCTTTAATTTTTTTTTCCATATCGTTTTGCTATGTTAAATT
>CAYYMU010000032.1:0-15959 GCA_964472445.1 uncultured Desulfobacteraceae bacterium | reverse complement strand
CACTTTAGGCACTTTTAACTTGTACCGCTTTAAGTAAAACAGCCCCTTTTAGGGGTAAACCAAAGCCGGGCCCTCTGGACCCTGATCTTTACACTGTTGTAAGAATTTCAGCTCCTTTAGAGTTCACTAAAACAGTATGCTCAAATTGAGCGCTTAAACTTCCATCAGCAGTGGTAACCGTCCATCCATCATCTAAAGAATTTTCCACAGCATAGGATTTCCCCATATTAATCATTGGTTCGATTGTAAAAGTCATGCCCTCTCTAAGACGTGTTTTATTATCCGTGGTAAAATGGTGATAAACATGTGGCTCTTCATGAAAAATCGTTCCAATCCCGTGACCTCCGTAACTTCGAACAATAGAATATTCGAATTTACTAATATATTTTTCAATTGCCTTGCCTACTTCATATAAATAACTTCCAGGTTCAACTGCATCAATTCCTCTATATAGAGCCTTTTCCGTCCTGTTTACCAGGTTTATCGTTTTTTCATCTACATTGCCGATCATAAAGGTGCGGGATGTATCTCCATAATAATCATCTAAGATTAATGTGACATCAACATTTACAATATCACCATCTTTAAGAATATCTTTTTCTGAAGGAATTCCATGGCACACAACATTATTTATTGAAGTGCAGATACTTTTTGGGAAACCATGATAATTTAAAGGTGCAGAAATTGCGCCGTGTTTCCTGGTAAATTCTTCACAAAGATCATTAAGATACAATGTTGAAACCCCTTCTTTGACAAAAGGTTCAATATAATCAAGTAATTGTGCAGCTAATTTGCCTACCCTTCTCATCTTTATTATTTCTTCCTGAGTTTTAATGTTGACCATGCTTTCTCCTTAAGGATGATTTTTGTCTTTTTATACATACTTTTTTTATAAAAATTTCAACTCTTAATTTGCATCATCTCCGAATTAATCGTAATTTGCTGAGGCAAAATAGCAGTAACCCCTTAGAATTAAAGAGATTAGCGGCTCGATGGTTCGGGTGGTTGAATTGAGTTTATATAATTTCCTTGACCATAAGAATCAAACATTGATAAATAACAAACTGGAATTTCGGCGGATATTTTTATCATAAAGATCACAAATTGCGGGAGAAGAGCTATGAAACTTACGGATGTTGCGCCAGTAGAAACATGGCAAAAATTAGCAGAAGAAATTTATGGAAAATTCGGAGTAAACTTTGGTGTGCTTGATAAGGACAATGTTGTTATTAACAAGCCGGCAGGCTGGGCCAATAATGCCTGCCCACTGATAAAGGGCAACGAAAACAGCCGTGTAGTTTGCGCATCTGCCCAACAAGACATGGCTAATGAAGCAAATAAAACAAAAAAGACAGTTGTCAGCAACTGCGATGTGGGGTTTTCAAAATTTGTTATTCCAATATTTTTCAATGACGAGTTTCTTGGCACAACAGGCGGATGTGGTGTGCTTATTGAGGACGACGAGCTTGATGATTTTTATATTTCAAAAGTTCTCAATATCTCTGAAGAAAAAGCCCAAACGCTCATTGAAAACGTAAAAATACTTTCCAATAATGATCTTGACGAAATTGTCAAATATTCAGAAAAAGCTTTAGTTAAAATCATGTCTCATTGATTCAGATGGAGATTAAACAACATGACTTCTTCGTCAAATTTTGATCAGAAAATAACCAGTCAGCAAAAGCAGATAAAACAGCTTGCCGAGATAGGACTGGCGCTGTCTGCTGAAAAAAATATCAGCAAACTCCTGGAAATGATTGTTGATGAAGCCAGAGATCTTTCAAACGCAGATGCCGGAACTTTATATATTGTTGATAAAGATAATATGCATCTTAGTTTTGAAATAATGCAGAATGACACCATGAAAACCAGAATGGGGGGAACAAACAGGAATAAAATTACCCTGCCGAAAGTTCCTCTTAATATAGATGGGCATCCAAATCATTCCAATGTATCATCATATGTTGCCCTTACAGGCAAAATTGTTAACATACCGGATGTATATAATGCAGAAGGATTTGATTTTACCGGCCCGAGAAAATACGATGCAAATACAGGCTACAGATCAAAATCCATGCTCGTTATTCCTATGGAAAACCATGAAAATGAAATTATTGGAGTATTGCAATTATTAAATGCCAAGGATTTTGAAACAGGCAAGTTAGTGCCGTTTTCAGAAAAATATGTAAGCCTTATTGCCTCCCTTGCCTCTCAGGCAGCAGTTGCTTTAACCAACACACAACTTATCCAGAACCTGGAAAATTTATTTTACTCCTTCATAAAAAGTATTGCCACAGCAATTGACGAAAAGTCTCCATACACTGGCGGTCATATCAGGCGTGTCGTTTTTCTAACCATGATGCTTGCAGGGGAAATAAATAAAACTGATTGTGGCAAATTTAAAGATATTCATCTTAATGATGATCAAATGGAAGAGCTCAGGCTCGCAGCCTGGATGCACGATGTAGGCAAAATCACTACACCCGAGTACGTAGTTGACAAATCAACAAAACTTGAAACCATACATGACCGTATATTTCTTATTGAAACCAGATTTTATCTTATAGTCGGCTTAATTAAAAACAGCTATTTAAGCCAAAAAATCGAACTGCTAAAAAATAAAAAAATCCCCGAAGATAAGGTGAAACGTATTGATCAGGATCTTTGCGATGAGTTAGAACAGCTTTATGATGAACTTGATTTTATCAAATCATGCAACAAAACAAAAGAATTTATGGATGATGATAAAATTAAACGAGTTAAAAATATTGCAGAAAAAACCTATTTACTAAACGATGAGACACAGCATTATCTTACTGAGGATGAGGTAAAAAATCTGTGTATTCGCAAAGGAAATTTAACTGAAGAAGAACGCAAAATCATAGAAAACCATGCGCAAATGACCAGCAAGATATTAAAACAGATCCCCTTTTCAAAAAAACTGGCAAATGTGGCAAAATACGCTTCAGCGCACCATGAAAAACTTGATGGATCCGGCTATCCGGATGGTTTAACTGAAAAGGAAATCCCTTTTCAGTCACGCATAATGGCTGTTGCTGATATTTTTGAGGCGCTGACTGCCAAGGACAGACCATATAAAAAACCCATGAAACTTTCCCAGGCAGTAAAAATCATGGGCTTTATGAAAAAGGACAGGCATATTGATCCGGATATTTATGATCTGTTTATCAACAATCGTCTTTTTTATGACTATGCAAAAAAGGAAATGTTTTCTGAACAAATAGATATGTAAAATGTTGACGCCTGTTAATTTTTTGCGACAAAGAGAGTAATATCTGTCACATTATTTGCCTATCTTTTATCGTTTTATAGAGGTTTTGGGTCGCATTAAACACCTCTATAAATGAGTATTTCCAACCCCTTTTTACGTCTGCTTGGTAGTAGTAGCTGAGAGAAAAAAAGACATTGGACCCTCTTCTCCAACTAAATTGGAGAAGAACCTATTATTTTAATGGCTCGGGTCATTTTAATAAGTTCTTCTGGTGAATAAACAGAAATTTTTGCGTACTTAAAACCAACCGCATCTCTCGTTACTATAGCTTGGATGCTTGCATGGCGAGCAGATTCATATAAAACTGCATCCTCAAAATCTGTAAATTTTGAATTTATTGCTGCTTCCAATACAGCTCTGTTGACAGGTGCAATAGCAAAAATAGATAAAAGCTTCGATATTTCCTCTTTTGCTTGTTTCTTACCAACAACCTTGGTTGCAAGGTAGAAAATTGTTGTGACTGTCGTTGCCCCTAAAAAGCCAATGAACTCTCCTGTCTCAACCCATGAAAATAGAACAGAAGCAGGTGCGGAAAACGGTTTTCTGTCAAGCAAGACATCAAGGACAACGTTGGTATCAAATAAAATATTCATAAATATTTCTCTTCAAGGTATTTTTTATAATCTTTTTCTGAGACCTTTCCTTTTTTGAGTGACCCCCTCAGAGAACGTGTTAGAGGAGAAATTTCTCTTTGCCCGTTTGATAACTTCTTGTTAATAAGCGCAAAATAATCGGCAACAATTTTAGAAACAGATTTGCCGGTTTTAGCTGAATGTGACTTTGCGCTTTGAATTAAATCTTCATCAAGCCGTAATGTTAATTTTGAATTCATATAGCACCTCCAAACGTAGAGACCTTTGCAAAACCTCCCCTTTTGTTCAATTACTGCGTCAGGCCCCAGTACCATCTGCCGGAGCTACGGGGTAAACTCAAATTTTAAGCCTCGAAATACTCTATGTATTCCTACGTTTAAACCTGATTTAAAATTTGGTCGCATTCCTTGAACTTGAGCAAAATTGAACATTTATCAAAGGTCTCATGTAATGACGTATAAAATATGTTATACATGTACGCCACTAAAACAGGTTTGTCAAATACATCCCCCTAAATTCCTCTTCAAAGGGGGACGTGATTATGAAACAGTTGGTCCCATATCCAAGGGCTTTATTTTTCAGAAAATTATTTGTGTAGAATTCCAGTTGCGCGGGCAATTAATAAATGTTAATTTATATTAAGTGTTCTTGGACATGAGAACAGGACAACAACGGAAATTTATCTGCATTCGATTGGTGAGGCTGAAAAGTTTGCAATGGTGCGCCCGGCAGGATTCGGACCTGCGACCTACGGATTCGTAGTCCGGCGCTCTATCCGGGCTGAGCTACGGGCGCACATGAAAGCAACTGTTTTTTTATGTCATACCAAAGTTAATGTCAATGCTAAGTTAAAATATATTGCTTAAATTTGATGAACTCGTAAAAAGTAAGATTTGTTCGCTCTATGCGCATTTTTGGGATTCATATTGATCCCGGCTAAATTGCAAGAACTCGGGCTAACGCCCTCAAACAGCTTGCAATTTTTAACGCCAGGCTCAATCCGACCGGCCAAAAACTGATTATTTTCCTTACCGGGAAGCTTTAGCTTCAATCTTTTTCCAAAACTGCTCAATGTCGCTTACAAATGACTTTTTACGAGGCCATCAAATTTACTTGAGTGTAATCTTTTTGAGTTTTTTTTCTAAGTTCACAATAAGTTGGACCTTTGCGGTTAGCCATTAGCGGTTAGCCGCATCCGTTCCAACAAACATCGCTGAAGGTTGCGGAAGAGATAGTGAGAAAGAACTATCCAGGTTTATGAGCATCGCTGCCGGATCTGCAAGCGAGGTGGAATATCAGCTACTTCTATCTTGCGATCTCAATTATATACAGGATGAAACATATAGAGAACTTAATCAACAGGTCAATGAGATAAAGAGGATGTTGAACGGTTTTATCAAGAAGCTAACTGCTAATGGCTAAAAGCTAAATGCCCAGATGAATACAATCCACGTAAAGTTTATGAAAATGGCCTTAAATGAGGCTGTAAAAGCGCGACAAAAAGATGAGGTTCCTGTTGGCGCGCTTCTTGTTGCAGAATCCGGTAAAATTCTTGCGTCTTCATACAACCAGACAATAAGCCTTAACGATCCAACAGCGCATGCGGAAATACTTGCAATACGCATGGCAGCTAAAGAAATTCAAAATTATAGATTGTTAAAAACAACCTTGTATGTTACTATCGAACCTTGTATTATGTGTATGGGCGCAATCATTCATGCAAGGATATCAAGGGTTGTTTTTGGCGCAAACGATCCAAAATGGGGAGCCGCAGGCTCTCTGTATAATATGGCAGAGGACATAAGATTAAATCACAGGCCTGAAATAATCTGCAATATATGTAAAGATGAATGCAGAAACATAATTCAGGCTTTTTTTCGTGAAAAACGAAACTTAGTAGAGTAAAAAAAGGAGTAAGCCGTGGCGAATATTGTTGTTGTTGGTACTCAGTGGGGAGATGAAGGCAAGGGCAAAATCGTGGATCTGCTTGCGGAATTTGCAGATATTGTAGTCAGATTTCAGGGAGGAAATAATGCCGGCCATACAATGGTTGTAAACGGCCAGCAGTTTATAAGCCATTTGATTCCATCGGGTATCTTGCAGAAAAAAATCTGTCTTGTTGGAAACGGAATGGTAATAGACCCTGCAGTGATTATAGAAGAAATTGATTATTTAAAAAGCAAGGGCATTAAGGTTGAGCAGGACAACCTTATGATAAGCGAAAAAGCTCATATTATCATGCCCTATCACAAGGAAATAGATCATGCCCGTGAAAGGTTTAAGGGAGATAAGAAAATTGGAACAACAGGACGCGGCATAGGTCCTGCGTATGAGGACAAGGCAACCCGCAGGGGAATCAGATTTGTTGATTTTATTGAATGGAAAGTTTTTACAGAAAAAGTAAAAACCATACTGGAAGAAAAGAATTTTTACCTTAAAGAATATCTTTCCTCTGAGCCGTTAATTTTTGATGAAATAATAAATGAATATTCTGAATACGCTAAGCGTCTTACGCCATTTGTCACAAATATTTCTCTTGTAATCAGCAAGGCAATAAAGCAGGGAAAGCAACTGCTTTTTGAGGGAGCACAGGGAACTCATTTGGATATTGATCACGGCACTTATCCTTATGTTACATCCTCTAATACAGTTGCCGGAAATGCCTGCGGCGGTTCGGGTGTCGGCCCAAGAGAAATCACAGGAGTAGTAGGAATCGTAAAAGCTTATACTACAAGAGTTGGCGAAGGCCCCTTCCCTTCAGAACTTTTTGATAACACCGGAAATAAAATTCAGAAAAAAGGAGCGGAGTTTGGCGCTACAACCGGAAGAAAGCGAAGGTGCGGATGGCTCGATACCGTAGTATTGCGAAATTCTGTGCGTTTAAACAGTCTTTCAGGTCTGGCTATAACCAAACTGGATGTATTAGGAGGACTGGAATCGCTTAAAATATGCACAGGCTATGAATATGATGGAAAAATTATTCATGATTTCCCTGCAAGTTTAAATGTTCTTTCTGCATGTAAACCTGTATATGAAACATTACCTGGATGGTCTGAAAATATTTCTAATATTCGAAAAATTGAAGATTTACCCCAAAATGCAAAAAATTATCTCCATCGAATTGAAGAACTGGCCGAAACCAGAATACAAATAGTGTCTGTTGGCCCTGGAAGAAATGAAACAATGGTTATAAGCAATCCTTTTGAATAAAAATGTATCATCTCCAATCTACCCTCTTTTCAAACCAGATTGGGGAAAAATCTTTCTTATTAATTAACATGTTAAAGTTATTAAAATAATTATTTTTTAATGTCGGGACGTGGCTCAGCCTGGTAGAGCACAGCGTTCGGGACGCTGGGGTCGCTGGTTCAAATCCAGTCGTCCCGACCATAAAATAATCAAAACAGTTGACTTGATGAAGAAGGTAATAGCTTTGGCAGAAGGAACAGTAAAGTGGTTCAGCAATAAAAAAGGATTTTTTCGTTCCCCATTCTTCCATTAATATGCAGGGATTTAAAACTCTGGAAAAAGGTGAAAGAGTAAGCTTCGACGTTGAGGAAAGTGATCGTGGCCCTGAGGCTAAAAACGTCACCAAACTGTAACCTGCTTTAGCATCTCATCGATTCAACATGAGATGCTCCCCTCATGATGAACTCGTAAAAAGATAGGAGCCTGTCCGAGAATTCTGATCCTCCGGTTATCGCAAGAGTTATAATTAAATTAAAACCAGAAAAAACTCATGTATAACAAATCGTAAACAAAGAACCGGCCATAATAAAAACAGCAATTGTGCTAAAGATCGTAATCTTTTATTTTATCCTGAAAAACCTGGTCTTTAGGGCCAGGTCAGAGTTATCCGGTTTTGCCTGGAGAAATGCTGCAAGAGTTTAAAGTGAACTAAAGTTAAGGAATTCTGTCAATTATATAAAATAAGCGGAGCGGAGCGACTCCATAACTTTAGGCACTTTAGTTCACTTTAGGCACTTTTAACTTGTACCGCTTTAAGCAAAACAGCCCCTTTTAGGGGCAAACCAAAGCCGGGCTCTCTGGACCCTGATTTTTAATACATTCAAACAGTTTTCTAATTTTAATTTAATCATAACTGAAGACTGATTATTTAAAGTTATTCTGGTTTCAAGTGCTATAGAGCGGTATAGTGCAGCTTTTTACGATGCCATTAGTTTTCAGCTTAAAAAGGAGAAAACATTATGACTGATTTAGAATTAGATCCTGGATTACCACTTATTCAGGATGCTGACTTAAAAGATAAAATCGTTCTGGTTAGAGTAGATCACAATGTTGTAAAAAAAGGAGAGATCAGAGATCCTTATAGAATTGACGCTACCATGGGCACTCTGTATAATATTGTTGAAAGAGGTGGAAGGCCGATTCTTATGACCCATATCGGCAGAACACGAGATAAGAAAACAGGTAAAATAAAAGTCGAAAACGACACTGCTGTACAGCCTGTTGTTGAATATCTGGAACGCAAACTTCACACAAAATTTTCTGTGCCCCAATTTCCTGTTGAACCAGGCCATGGAATAAAACAAATAGACACTTCCATAAACTGGCTTATACGTGATCTTCGCAAACACCGCATAGGAGGTATTTATCTGCCAAATACCCGCTGGTTCGAAGGTGAAGAAGCAGAAGAAGATGACAAAAGAAAACGCTTTGCCGTGCAATTAGCCGGATTAGCCGATGTTTTTGTAAATGATGCTTTTGGTTCCTGGCAGCCCCACGCTTCCACCTGTGATATAACCAGATACCTGCCCGGTTTTGCAGGGTTTCTTATGCAGAAGGAAATAGCACACTTAAAGAGGGTTTTAGAGCCGAAAAGACCTTTTGTGGCAGTTGTGGCAGGCGCCAAGTACGACACCAAGATAGGCCCGCTTAACCAGATATACAAAAAGGTCGATCATCTGCTGCTTGGCGGAATTATATATAATACTTTTTTATGCGCCAAATACAATATTAGAATAGCAGGGATAAGCGACTCAGACATTAATGCTGCCAAGGTGCTTGTTAAACAGGACGAGCAGGCAAAAAAGATTGTTGAACTACCCTTTTTAGTCGAGTCTGATACTATTGATGGACGTATTAAAGGAAAGTTTCGAACTCGCAGTATAATGGATTTTAAACCTGGAAATAAATATGAATATTTTCTGGATGTTGCTCCCGAATCTTTTGATGTTCCTGAAGTTGCAAATGTTATTGGTTCGGCAAAAACCATTTTTGTTAACGCGGTTATGGGCTTTACACCACAGTTTTTTGAAGGTTCTGAAAAACTTGACAGAACTATTGATAAAAATGTACACGCCCAAAAGCTTTATGGCGGCGGTGACACCCTGCAGGAATTCAAGAATCTCAGCCCCGGCCTGTATCTTGCGGCAATGGACGATACACAGTATTTTTTCTTTACCGGCGGAGGAACAGTTCTAAAGGCTATTGAAGAAGGCACGCCCTATGGTCTTGAACCGGTAAAGGCGCTTATGAAAAATGCAGGAAAAGATCCAGCATAAATCAATACTATTGAACAATCCATATGGCCAAACCGCTTGAGTCCTGCAAAACTTTTGTTGTAACACTGCCCATGATAAAATCTTTTAATCCTGTAAGGCCTCGGCGTCCCAGCACAATTGTTCCAAAATCATTCCTTCTTGCTTCTTTGAGAATATCGTTTGCGGCAGATCTTGTACCGTTAGCCACTTTAGTTGTTATTCGATCTTCATCAATCCCGTAATCAAGCAATATCTGCCTGGCTTTTTTTATATGCGGAGCAATATGTCCTGCTTCCTTTTTTTTCCAAAATGCTTCGAGATCCGGAGCCTGCTCTAAGGCTTCCATGGGAATAAATGACCTCAGATGCCTCATGGTATGAAAAAGGGTTATCATGCAATCTGTTTTTGAAAGCATAAACCCTGCATGATCAACCGCTCTTATCGAGTTGTCAGAGCTGTCCACGCATATCAGCGCCTTTCTGTGACGAACACGGCTTTCAACTATCCACAAAGGACAGTCTTTGCAATATTCAACGAGTCTCCCTGAAACAGCGCCCATAAAAAAAGATTTATAATCGGTTCTGCCGCGCTTGGTAATAAGAATGGCATCTTTACGCTTTATTGCAGTCCAGCGATGGATATCATGAGCAACAGAAATTTCGCTTTGCCGGCAAAGAGTTTTAATCGTGTTTTCATCAAAACCCTTATTAATAAGAACTTCCCTGGCCTCGGATAAAATACAATCTGCCATTTCCTTATTCTTTTTTTTAACCGCAACAAGTTTTGCCCTGATTTTCTTGTCCATTGATTTGTCATCGGTTAAAATCGGCGGCAGTAAAGGCATAACATAGAAAAGAGAAATATCCATATCATGTTCATGGCCGTACATTAAATCAAGATAATCAAGAGATTTTAAGGAATTTTTAGATCCGTCAAGCGGTATGACTATGCTTTTTTTCAACTTCTCCATAATATTCTCCTTTATTGTACTTGACCAGGCTGTAAAGGCTGAATTAATTTAAGGGCTTGCAGGCTTATGCCCGAGTATTTATAAATATTTATATCACACTAAAAAAACCTACTTCAATTTTTAAAGATATTAACAAAAAAAGGCTCATATTGCGTCTGTAATAACCAGAAAAAATTATATTTTAAATCTAAAGTTTCCATCTCTGAAAACCTTCAAACACGCATCTACCACATCAGCATCATATAATTTACCTCTGTTAATTGAAATTTCTTCCAGGGCTTTATCAATGCCAAGCGCAGGCCTGTATGGCCGGTGAGAGGCCATGGCTTCAACAACATCCGCAACTCCTAAAATCCTGGCCGACATTATAATTTTTTCACCCGAAAGCCCGTCAGGATATCCGGAGCCATCCATTCTTTCGTGATGTTGAAGGACGATTTGAGCAACAGGCCATGGAAATTTTATTAACTTCAATATATCATAGCCGGTTTGAGGGTGATTTTTAATAAGTTCAAATTCCGGCTTGCTTAACAGACCGGGCTTGCTGAGAATCTCCGCAGGAACTGCTATCTTGCCGATATCATGAAGCGCTCCGGCCATACGGATTCCCCTTACTTTATTTCTTGGCAAGCCCATTTCTTCTGCTATGGAACTGGCCAGATCAGCTACACGGCGTTGATGACCGGCTGTGTATGGATCTCTGATTTCAACTGTCAGCGCCATAGCCTTGATAGTTCCACGCAAGGATTTACGCAACTCCCTCAGGCTGTCTTTAAGCTCATTTTCATATTTTTTGCGCAGGGTAATGTCCGTTACATGCTCAACTATACCGACAATCTCATTATCATGCCCATAAAAGGGTGTTGCCGATAAAATACAGGGGGTTGTCTTGCCATTAATACATTTCATTTCTATCTCTCTTGCCATGCATTCTTCATTATCAAGAGTTTTAGTCAAAACACACTCAGGCGTATTGCACATATCATGTAGAAATATTTCATGGCATTTCCTGCCCTTTGCTTCGTTCATGCTTAAACCGCATAGACCCAATGCTGCTTTATTGATTTTGAGCACATTAAAATTTTTATCAATTAAACAAATACCGGCGGGGGCAGTATTACCTATCTGCTCTAACTCTGAAAGGGCTAATTTGGCTTTTTCCTCCGACTGCTTTAATGGGGTAATATCTGAAAAAGATGCAATGCTCTGGTTTGTACCTGGAACCAAATCTATGGTTAAATTTATATATTTTAGATTGCCGTGACGATCAATAAATCCAAATTCATAATTTTTTGATGTTTTATCAGGATTAATGCGTCGCTGAAAATGATATTCTTTCATTTTTGCCAAATCTTTTTGCACGACAAATTCTGTAAAGTTTTTCTTTCCCTCTATCTCATCTGCTGAATAGCCTGACAGGTTTTCAAACTTTGAATTTATTAAGGATATTTTTGTATCTTCTTCAAAAATTGCCATTGCAGTCCCGGTATTTTCAAAAATGTGCCGGTATTTTTGTTCCGACTTTATAAGTTCGGCTTCTGCCTGTTTGTGCTCGGTAATATCTATACCCTGAGCGATTGTGGATATAAGAGTTGCACCATCTTTTGCATAGATATTAGCTGAATTCCAGAGCACTGTACGGATATCTCCATTCTTGCAAAGAATCGGAATTTCCACAAACTTCCATTTTTCACCGCTTGCAGCCAGGGGAAGCTTACCAAGTATATCCTCACAGTCTGCCGGAGGGATGAACATTTCGAATCCTTTATTACCTATCACTTCTTCGGCAGTATAACCAGAGAGATCCTCAAATGCTCTACTGTAACGAATAATTCTTAAATTACTATCCCAAACAATTATCGGCGTATTTGCATTATTAATAATGCCGTCAATTAAATTTTGAGACTTTTGCAATACCTTCCAAGCCTGTACGGGCTCAAGGGTTTCAAGCTGGAGTTCTTTATCGGCCTTTGCGCTTTGGCCAGTGCGTTCTTTAACACTCTCTCCCAATGCTTCATATGTCGGTTTTTCAGGCATTAGAAAATCCTCCATCAGCAAAAAGAAATTCTCCTGTTTTTTGCAGATCATCTATTCCCCTCACATCATGGGGAAACATCGGCACGTTTGTTATTGTGCGTGAGGGAAATATTGAATGTATTCTTTTGATATATCCTGCCTGCTCCACCCTTTTGGATGAACAAAAATCACAATCCGTCTGCGGAATGACCATGTTGACGATAATGTTGCTGCAATGAATCTTTGCATTATCCAAAGCGCTTATCAACCGCTCCAGCTCAAGCAAAGCCATGGCCTCGGCAATAGTTACAGAAACAAATGAAGTTCTTTTGCTGTCTATAAATGCCTCCTGAATTCTTCTTACATTTTTGGACATAGCGAGCGCCTTTTCAGCTGCCCTGGCCAGCCTGACCACTCCCCTGTATTTCAATAATAATTTGAAAAACGCATTTAACCATTCCCTCACCATATCGGGAAGCTCCAAAAAACGAAGAAGATGGCCGGTAGGCGATGTGTCCAGGACAAAGATGTCAAATTTTCCTTCCTTTCTCAGGTCCATGATCTTATCCAGGGCCATGATCTCATCGAGGCCTGGAGGTGCAAGGGTAAGCAGTTCCGTCATGACTTCACGGTCAAATTTTATATCAACTCCGCCGCCAAGAAATTTGTCGAATATCTCTTCTATGTCTTTTTTATACGCATCTTTGAAATCTTCAAACAACTTATCCGCATTTATCTCCAGAGCGTATAGATTGTTGATTGTTGATTGTTGATTGTTGATTGTTGACCCTCTGACGTCCGATCTCTGACCACTGACCACTATCCCCTGTCCCCTGACCTCTGTCCCCTGATCACTATCCCCTGACCCCTGTATCGGCGTAATTTTATCCCCGATCTTTAGCTTAAAGGAATCAGAAAGGGAATGGGCAGGATCGGTAGAAAACACTAAAACTCTTTTCTCTGGATTCAGCCGAGCCAAATGAACAGCAGCGGCTGAAGCAATGGATGTTTTGCCTACTCCGCCCTTACCTCCAAAGAGGATAAATTCCAGGTTAGGATCAAGAGTTAAATATGTCTGGGTTTCCTCAATACTGACAACAGCCTCAGGGACTTCATAAGGCTTGGATATTCCCATAAGATAATTCCCTAAAGATTTCAGTTTTTCCACGCCTCGGATTTCATTGGGAAACAATGGAACTTTGATCAAACCATATTGAGAAAGACCCTCTTCGATCTCTGACAAAGACTGTCTCTGATCCTCTTGCTTTGATGCGCAAAATGCACATTCATGAGCCTCCGCCACACGGTTGACAATAATCTCCCTTACTGGAATATTGTTTTTCTTAAGAGCGCTGAGCAGCCTTTTCGTCTCAGATGTCGCCATGGGCTCAGGGATAGTTACCGGTACAAAGCGGGTTGTCTGCCCGTCCGAAAGCAGCTTTTTAACCTTCGCAATATCAGAAGTGAGTTTATCGATGAAAAGATCGCACTCATCTTTAGCATATATTCTTCCGGTAAAATGAACGGCCATGAATCGATGCTTCTGCTGCATCAAGTCCATGAACTCAATCCACTTCAGCATCTGTTCGGGAAGGCTGAGCATTCGCACAGTGTGTCCTGTCGGAGCGGTATCGACTATCAGGATATCATAGATCCCCTCTCTAAAAATATTGGCTATCTCGATAACAGCCATAACCTCATCCATACCGGGAAGTGAAAGATTAAAAAATTCGGTAATGTCCTGCCGGTCAAAGTATGTTCCCCTGTCTGCAAGTTTCTTGATTACAGCCTCATTTTTTCGTTTAAACTCAGACCCTAACTTGACCGCATCCAACTCGCGAGCAAAAAGATTAGTAATGTCCGTTGTCTGTTGTCCGTTGTCCGTTGCTACTGGCCACTGATCCCTGACCACTGATCCCTGACCACTGATCCCTGCCTGCCCGCCATCGCTCTCGCTCAGGCGAGGCGGGCGGGACCTCTGACCTCCGACCTCCGTCACTTCGTCCCCTAACTCTATTCCAAGGCTGTCTCCTAAAGAATGTGCGGGATCGGCAGATATAACCAATATCTTCTTTTCGTTGCAATATGATTGGGCCAGATGAACTGCCGCAGACGCAGCCATGGTAGTCTTGCCCACTCCTCCCTTTCCGCCAAAAAGGATCAATCGCAGATCTTTGTTTTGAAAATATTCAGGCACCTTATTAGTCATTGGTTCCTCGTTGCTGGTTGGTCATTAGTCATTAGGTAATTATTCAGGGGGTACACTGCTAACTCAAAGAATTTATTCACCGCAAAGCCGCAAAGCCGCAAAGAAAATTTTATTTTTAGTTGATCAAAGTTAGCGTGATCTGCCCGAAGGGCTTGGGTTTATTTATTTTCGCCCCCTGCCCGCCATCGCGAGCTCAGGCAAGGCAGGCGGGTCTCAGCGAAAATAAATAAGATGAAACCCTCTGCGTACTCTGCGCCTCTAATGAGCGGAGCGAATGGGCGGTAATATAATATCCTCTGAATAGATACGTCATTGGTCATTGGTCGCTGTTCACTGACCACTGACCACTGTCAACTGTTCACTATTCACTGGACTTTCGACAATCTTATCTCCAGCAAATTATTTCTTAAGTGTATCCGGTGGTTATGGAAATCGGCAGTAGCAGGAAGTCTAAATGTTTCCGTCCATGCAGCCCCTGTTTTGTCAGATTTCACTACAAGTTCGGTTCCTTGAACCTCTATACTTAAATCGGATTTCTCTACCTTTTTTACTTCCATAATTACCTGCATGTAAGAACCTTCGTCAAATATATCCAGAAGACGTTCATTCTTATTTTCCCATTCCTCAAGTTCCCCTAAGAGCCACCAGCTGAACAGAACGTTCTCTCCGGTATTCGGGTCTGTTTTTGATCTTTCAAAAGAGAGAATTGGACACCCGGCAACCTTTTCTGCAATGGGATTTATAGTCTCCCTGATGTTCAGAAGAACGTGCATGTGGTTTGGGGCATTGATGATTTCAGCCAACCTGTCGATTCTGGCATGACGGTTTTCCCAGAGAAACCACAGAATATCCCGGCCATCAGAATCCAGTTGAACGGCTATGCTTTCAATCAAGTCAGCATCAATCTTTAATAAGGTGAGCTGATAGATTCTTTTTTTCCAGGTTTGCAAATCATTAATAACAAACCATATTGTGCCTCCTGTTGAACCATCAACTGCGTTATAAACAACTCCCAAAGCTTCCCTTTCTCTCATAACGTAGTAAAGCTTTTTTGATGCTATATTGCAAATTCGACTGAGTGATATCTCCAAAATAATTTTTTGTAACTGGTAGAGGATAAGCCTTTGGTTGGTCAAAAATATCTCGGCAACTTTCCAGCCAGAGCGTGAACGATGTTTAATACCCCCCTGTCCTTTTAAAATAATCCGTTCATCCGCATGAAGTTCGGGCATGCTTTTTTTTAATGGGGGCATGCTGCTTTTTGGGAATTTTATTCGCATGTTCTCCTTCGTCGAACAGTTTGGTCATTGGTCATTAGTGATTAGTGATTACTCACCGCAGAGGCGCAGAGGACGCTGAGTTGTCTTGTTTTTTG
>CAYYMU010000031.1:0-16041 GCA_964472445.1 uncultured Desulfobacteraceae bacterium | reverse complement strand
CTATGCCCCTCTGTGCCTGAATAGTTATATGATAACAATAGAGAAAATATCCGTGATAATCAGCGTAGATCGGTGGCTGAGTAATTATAACTGTTGCGATAACTGGTAAAAACTACAAATGCTCACAGAACGAACAAATCTTACTTTTTACGAGAGCATCATTTTTATACTCAAACATAATGTGTATTTTTTCTTGACATAATATAATTATATAATTAATTATCAAAGATTTTAATAAACTATTTCTGGATATTAATATGTTTGACAACCTGACCGACAAGCTGACAGCTGTATTTAAAAAATTAAAGGGACACGGCAAATTAACCGAAAAAAATGTTGATGAAGGGTTAAAGCAGGTTCGTATGGCCCTTTTAGAGGCTGATGTCCACTATAAGGTTGCAAAAAAACTCATCGCAGATATAAAAAAGCGGGCTATTGGTCAGGAAGTCATGAAAAGCCTTACACCAGGCCAGCAGGTTGTAAAAATAGTAAATGATGAGCTTACAGAGCTTATGGGCTCAAGCCATGAAGATCTGTGCCTTTCAGGGCCACTCCCGATATCGATTATGCTGGTCGGTCTTCAGGGTTCAGGCAAAACAACTACTGCGGGCAAATTAGCCCTGTTATTGAGAAAAAAAGGGAAGAAACCCTATCTTGTTCCAGCAGATGTTTATCGCCCTGCAGCTATTGATCAGTTAACAAAAATCGGGGGGCAAATATCTGTACCGGTATTTCCTTCAAACACAGAAATGAACCCCGTACAGATATGCCGGGAAGCCAGAGCAATGGCACACAAGAAAGGATATGACACGCTGCTTCTTGATACAGCAGGACGTCTGCATATCGATGAAGAGCTCATGGCCGAGCTTTCAAACATCAAAGAAGCTGTTCAACCATCTGACATACTTCTTGTAGCCGATGCAATGACCGGTCAGGACGCTGTCAATATTGCAAAATCATTTAATGAAACCATTGATATAGGCGGCGTTGTTCTGACAAAAATGGATGGTGATGCCCGTGGCGGAGCGGCTATTTCCATAAAATCTATAACAGGCAAGCCTATAAAATTCATAGGTGTTGGTGAAAAGCTCGCGGAACTGGAAATATTTCATCCAGAGAGGATGGCCTCAAAAATACTTGGTATGGGGGATGTCCTTACTATTATTGAAAAAGCTCAGTCAGTAATGGATCATGAAAAGGCTGCTGAGCTTGAAAAAAAACTTAGAAAAAACCAATTTACATTAGATGACTTTCGCAACCAAATGGTTCAAATACGCAAGATGGGTTCATTAAGCGATCTCTTAAAAATGGTGCCTGGCGTTGGAAAAAGCAAACAGCTTAAAAATCTTAAGGTAGATGAAAGTGAATTTGTCAGGACCGAAGCTATTATTAATTCAATGACTGCTCAGGAAAGGCGTCAATATACAATAATAAACGGGCAGAGACGGAAAAGAATCGCAAAAGGCAGTGGAACAACTGTTCAGGATATAAACAGGTTGCTTAAAAATTATACACAGGTTATGAAGATGATTAAGAAATATAACAAAGGCGGCATGCACGGAATAGGTAAAGGCATGTTGCCATTTTAAAGGAGAAAAAAATGTCGGTTAAAATCAGATTGGCAAGATTCGGAGCAAAAAAGAAACCATTTTACAGGGTTGTAGTTGCTGACAGTGAATGTCCAAGAAATGGAAAATTTCTGGAAACCGTAGGTACTTATAATCCTTTGCTTGATCCTGCCGAGGTTTCATTCAAGAATGAACGCATAAAATACTGGGTTGGTCAGGGTGCCATACTTACAGATACGGTAAAAAGTCTTTTAAAAAGAGATGGTTTTTTTGCAAGTTCTGAACTATCATAGTATATTATAATACTATTTGTTACCTCAATCTCACCAACAAATCATTAAGGAGGTGGAGCTATGAAAGATCTGATAAAATACATTGCAAAAGCACTTGTTGATGATCCAGATAGTGTAGAGGTTTCAGAGGTAGAAGGTAACCAGACCTCTGTTTTAGAACTTAAAGTAGCTAAGGAAGATTTAGGCAAGGTTATCGGCAAACAGGGACGTACTGCAAGGGCAATGCGTACTATATTAAGCGCTTCTTCTGCAAAAATAAAAAAACGTACAGTTCTTGAAATTATAGAATAATATTGTGAAGGAAAACGAGCTTCTTGTTATCGGAAAGATCTTTGGCGTTCATGGTCTTAAGGGAACACTTAAGGTCTATTCCTACGCTGAGTCATTGTCTGTTTTTAAGCCGGATGACTTTATCGTTGTCAGAAACAGCAAAACCCAGGACAAAATTTTAGAAATAAAATGGGTTAAACCTCATACACGAAACATTCTTTTATCATTTAAAGAAGTGAACAGCCTCGAAATGGCTGAAGCTCTTGTGGGTTCAGAACTTTTCATTAAAAAAACAGCTCTTCCAAAACTTAAGAATGGAATATATTACTGGTCTGATATTATAGGGCTTTGTGTTTATACAATTGATAAGAAATTTATCGGTTGTATTGAATCGATAATCCATACAGGAAGCAATGACGTATATGTTGTAAAAGACAATGATAATGAAATACTTATTCCAGCCCTCGAGTCGGTTGTTAAAAAAATTAATATCAAACAAAAAACAATGGAAGTTGAGCTGCCCGAAGGCTTGTGAAAAGATCTTTGAAAAATGATTAATTTTATCGCCCTTACTATTTTTCCGGAAATGTTTAACCTGCTTTGGGATTATGGAATTATCAGAAGGGGAATAGAAATGAATAAAATTTCCGCTTCAGCCATAAATATCAGGGATTTTGCAGAAGGAAAGCATAGAGTCACTGATGACAGGCCCTATGGCGGTGGATGCGGAATGGTCATGAAGCCCGAACCTCTTGCGGCCGCTATCCGTGCGGCAAAAAACAAGGCTCCATCCTCAAAAACCATATTGCTGACTCCTCAGGGACGTGTTTTTAACCAGGAAATTGCCTGTGAATTATCATCATTTAAAGGGCTTATCCTTGTTTGCGGCCGCTATGAAGGAATTGATGAACGTATATATAACGATTTTATAGATTATGAAATTTCAACAGGCGATTATGTGATGACAGGCGGAGAACTGGCAGCCATGACCATAATCGATGCTGTGGCAAGATTGGTTCCCGGGATACTTGGCAGTGAAGATTCAGCGAAAAATGATTCGTTTTCAAACGGCCTCCTGGAATATGCCCAATATACAAGGCCGAAAACCTTTGAGGGGTCTGAGGTTCCGGAAGTACTGTTATCCGGCAACCACAAAAAAATTGAAGAATGGAGACTTGAAACATCTTTGATACGCACTTTTCTAAAAAGAAAAGACCTTTTGGAAAAGAAACTTATAAGCAAAAACGAGGTTGAAATCCTGAAAAAATGGTGCCGAGATATTGAAAAAATCATACATTCCCAATCTTTACTTGGCTCTGGCACATTATCCAGTAGTAAATAAAAATGGCAGTACAATAGCTTCTGCTGTAACAAACCTTGATTTGCACGATATATCAAGAGCAGCAAAAACATACGGTGTTAAATCATTATATATTGTAACTCCTTTGTCAGACCAGAAAAAGTTCGTTGAAAAAATAACAGATCACTGGGTAAGCGGATATGGCTCAACATATAATCCAGAAAGAAAAAAAGCTTTAGAGCTGATCTGCATAAAAGATTCTCTGGATGATGTTATAGAGAATATTCAAAATCTTGGCAAAGGAAAGCCAAAAGTTATTGCAACCTGCGCCAGAAATGATTACCAGAATATAACATACGGCAAATTAAGCGGGATGCTTCAAAAAGGAGACCCTTTTCTTTTGGTATTCGGCACAGCCTGGGGCCTGACAGAAAAATATATTACTGCTGCAGATTACATACTTGAACCAATTAAGGGCAATACCGGCTATAATCATCTCTCAGTTCGGTCTGCAGCAGCCATTATACTTGACAGACTTATGGGAAATAATTATTAACAGTAAATAAAAAAATGTTGAATGCTCTGATGGGCTCTATTTTCAAAGTGATATATTAAAGTTTTTTACAGATTAATAAATTATTGAAAGGTTAATATCATGCAAACAATAGAACAAATGGAAAAAGAAATGATGCGCCTTGATCTGCCTGATTTTGTCGCAGGAGATACAATTAAGGTGTATGTAAAAATAAAGGAAGGTGAAAAAGAGCGTATTCAGATTTTTCAAGGTGTTGTAATAGGCAGACACAACGGCAGATCTAACTCCACATTTACGGTACGCAAGATTTCTTATGGTATAGGTGTTGAGCGTATTTTTCCTATTCATTCACCGATCATTGATAAAATTGAAGTTGTATCAAGAGGCCGTGTGCGGCGTGCAAAGATTTATTATCTGCGTGAACTGAAAGGCAAGGCTGCCAGAATAAAGGAAAGGCGTTTCAATTGATGAATTCGTAAAAGTAAGATTTGTTCGCTCTATGACCATTTTTGGGATTCAGATTAATCCCGGCTAAATTGCAAGAACTCGGGCTAACGCCCTCAAACAGCTTGCAATTTTTAACGCCAGACTCAATCCGAATCTTTTTCCAAAACTGCTCAATGTCGCTTACAAATGACTTTTTACGATGCCATCTTAATTAATACCCTGAATATGACACCAGACCCGTGGAATTTTGAAAAAAAGGGGATTGAAAAGGGGTTTTCCTGTATTGCAGGTATTGATGAAGCAGGCCGAGGCCCTCTGGCCGGGCCTGTTGTTTCAGCGTCCGTTATACTGCCTTTTTCCTTTTCTGTTCCTGATATAAAAGATTCAAAAAAATTAACCCCTAAAAAAAGAGCCTGTTTGTATGAAAAAATTTACGAGCAGGCTTTATCTATAGGCATAGGGATAGTTGATTCCATAGAAATAGATAGAATCAATATACTTCAGGCCTCTCTTATGTCAATGGCCATGTCTGTAGAAAATCTTAATCCTCAGCCGGATTATCTGCTTATTGACGGACAGTTTAAAATACCCTCGGATCTGCCGCAGCAGCCAATTATCCGTGGTGATTCACTCAGCATATCAATTGCAGCCGCCTCTATTATCGCCAAAGTAACCCGTGACAGACTCATGGTAGAATATCATTATTATTATCCTGAGTTTGGTTTTTTTCAACACAAGGGATATCCAACAAAAGCCCATAAACAAGCCATCAAGGAATTCGGTTACTGCCCCATACACAGGCTCAGCTTTAAAGGTGTTCTGCCCTGAAACACGATGGACAAAATCTAAGAGAAAAACAGTCTAACGCAGCTTATTCCATGATGCTTTTATACAATTCATCAATTATGCCGGAATTAGCTGATATCCAATATACATCCTTTTTGATTCTGAATATATAATACTCCTGCCCCATACCTTTGAATGAATATATCTTCACACCATCACGCTCTATTTCTTTATAACCGCTGAAGGGCGACCCCTTACCCCGCATCTTTTCTATCATTATCTCCGTCTGCTGAATAGCATCATCTGTACTGAAAGATTGAGAAACCCATATATCTGCTTTTTCGTTTCCCCCCTTATAAAAGGCGATCATGCCCTTTGCCACATTTATCTTCTTTCCGTGGAGCTTGTTTATAGCATACATAGCGTCTTCCCCGGTGACCAGGCGGACAAGCTTGAGACCTCCAACCTCCTCTTCAAAAACAGGTGAAAAACTCTGACTGCAACCCATAATAAAAAAAGAAATAAAAACAAGAATAATTCTTTTTTTCAATATTTTTCCAAAATGTCTTTTTGTTTCCAATATTTCTGTTTTCCTTTTAAATTAACTTTTATTTTTAAGGTGCGCATTTCACTAAAGCAGTAAAATATCTTCGCTCCGTCAGTTTATAAAACAGCAGAATGCCTTATTCAAAATTCGACGTTGGGCGTTCGATGTTCGATGTTCACAGCCTTTTGACACAATTAACAAATTTTTTAGTCCCCAGTGCCGCAGAGCCTCATAACGTAGCTCTTTACGAGTTTGTCACCTTCACAAAATTTATTGTTTATAGCCGATCTGTCTTAACAATTCTTTTCGTGAACGGATATCATCTTCTGTTTCTATGCCTTTTGAGCTAAACCCGTCAATAACGCCTAATATCCCGCGTCCAAGCTCTGTTTCTGCGATGATGACCTCAACAGGGTTTGCGGTTGCGCAAAAAATTCTACAGACTTCCGTAACATTTTTAATTGAATTCAAAACATTTACAGGGAATAAATCTTTCATAAAAATAATAAAACTGTGCCCTGCTGAAAGACTGTATGCATTCTTTTTTGCCAGTTCAATAAGTTCATCATCCGTGCCGGTATAACGAACAAGGCATGCCTCGGATGCTTCGCAGAATGCCAGGCCGAATTTTGCCGTGGGAACAGCATTAACCATGGCCTCATATATATCCTCAACAGTTTTTATAAAATGAGAATGTCCCAAAATCATATTCAAGCTGTCAGGATTTTCAATTTTTACTGTTTTAATATCCATATTTCCTCCATGAGGCCTTTGAATTTCTTTTTCATACAGCTTACATATTTTCGGCTATAGAAACTGTTCTGTCACCAAGAAGAGTAACGTAACTGGCCATTTCATTGTCATACCATCCATATACAACTGCCTGGGTTACAGGTATCCTGATAATTGTATTCTTCAGCGAAGATATGATATCTTTTTCCAGGCCAGGCGCATCTTTTAAGTCTATTGTTACATCGGCAGTGCGTGTGTGTGTCTCATGGCCCTCAATAACAGCAGCTACCAGAGGCATTCCAATTATATCTCCGGAAACATTCTGCTTTTCAGTATAATCGAGATAGCCGTTTGGATCATCTAATGAAGCCTGTCTGTATATATTATTTATCAATTCTCTTCTTATGGATTCTCCCGGTGATTTTTCCTGTATGTTCAGCACAAGGATAACAAGAGAACCTGTGCTGGTAGGGATTCTAACTGACTCTGCAATAAATCCTATTTGTGCCATTTCAGGCATAACATACCTTAGTGTATTGGCGGCGCCTGTTGTAGTAAGGATAATGTTATTCATTATGCTTCTGTTTTTTCTCAGATCAACTGCTCCTGTTTTTGGCGGTCTGTCAAGAACCTGCTGAGAACCAGTAGCAGCATGTACTGTAGACATGGATGCCGACAGTATCTTGCCGGCGCCAAAATAATTAAGAAGAGGTTTAACCATATGGGCAAGGCATGTAGTGGTACAAGATGCATTTGATATGATTTTATGGCGTCTTGGATCATAATCATTATCATTTATACCCATAACTGTCGTAACAACATCATCCGGCATGGCAAGACCTTTATCCCTTATTTTAAAAGGGGCGGAGATTACCACCTTTTCTGCTCCTGACTCAAGATGTCCGCGAGACGATCCTTTGGGATCTTCCGGATCGGCAGTTGGATCAAGAAACTGTCCAGTAGTATCTACCACCAGTTTTACGCCATGCTCTTTCCAGTTTATGTCTTTTGGATTTCTGGCTTTTCTTAAAAATTTTACCTTCACCCCGTCAATCTTCATTGAACCGTTTTCTTCATTCAGGTCAGTAATAAAAGGTTTGGCTTTATAGCCGTACAGATATGCATGGAATAAGCCGTAGCTTGAATCTCTTTCCGTATAATGCGCTATATCATCGAGTGACGTGCCAACATTACGCCCCATATTTACTACAATTTCGTCAAAATATTTTCGTCCAACATGGTGCCATAAAGTAAGTTTGCCAATTCTGCCAAAACCGTTTATACCGAGCCTTAATCCTTTATTTTCGTTCATACTATTTCTCCTTTCTCAAAACTTTAAGACCTTTGAAAGGCGCTAACCATCAGCGCCCAATTAAGCATAAGGGGCTGTTTTGCAAAGGGCCTGACCTCTTAAATTTCCATGATACCTATAAAATCGCGATAAACTGAGCCTTCCCTGCCATCAATACTTATATAATCACCGCTTGTTAACGATACATGATTTAAAATACAGCTTTTACTCTTTTCATTACAGACAAGGTCTGTGCACCCGACAACACATGTTTTGCCAAGTCTGTGAGCCACAACAGCAGCGTGTGAGGTTAAACCTCCCCGCGCGGTAAGCAGACCATCGGCAGCATATATTTCCTTAATATCGTCAGGAGCTGTATCTCTCCTTACAAGTATCAAAGATGTTTCCGGTTCCCGGTCTCTCCATTTATCTATTTCATCAAGGCTGAAAACCAGTCTGCCGCTCATTGCACCACCGCTGACTCCAATGCCATGCCCTAAATATTTTTCCTCTGATATCCCTCCGGCATCAAACGTCAAAACCTTTTTTCTCTTTCTCATGGTCATATCTCTGGCCTGGAGCAGATACAGGTCTTTTATTGAAGGGCTTTCAAATGTAAATTCGATTTCCTGAGGACTCCATCCTTTTTTATCGATCAGTTTAATCGACCAGTCTTTCAATGCCTTAAAAATAACCGGGAAATGCGACTCAAGGGTTATATCTGTCCCCCTCATTTCAAGATCTTTCTGATTGATTGAAATGGGCATGGTATTAACAAGCCCTGAAACCACATCTTCGCCCTGATTGCCAAGCGTAAAGTCACCCCACAGCCTCAGGATATCGCCGGACCATCGTGGGTTATGGGTAAAAAAAACTCCTGAACCAGACTCTTGACTAATATTACCAAAAATCATTTTCTGAACAGTAACAGCTGTTCCCCAGTCATCCGATATACCCATAATTTTACGGTAAGCCCTGGCTTTTGATGATTCCCATGATTCCAAAACGCCTTTTATTGCCAGATAAAGCTGTTCGAAGGGATCTTCTACAATATCGATTCCATTATCTTTTATCATATCCCTGTAAGCCAGCGCCACTTTCTTCATGTCCTGGCCGGAAAACTGGTTTTTATAAGGAATGCCAAGGCGCTGCTTGAAATCATCAATAATTGCGTCAAAATCATTTCTCTCAAGATCAAATGACATGCCAAAACACTGCAGAAATCGGCGATAATTATCCCAGGCAAACCAGCTGTTGCCGGTTTGCAGAGCAATTGCTTCCGCAATTTCCTCGTTTAATCCAACATCAAGAAATGTAACCATCATTCCAGGCTGTGAAATAGCGCCCCCGCTTCTAACTGAAAGAAGCAATGGATTTTTCGGGTTTCCAAGCTCTTTCCCGGTAATTTTTTCCAGGTCAGATATCTGTTCGCGGATCTGTTTCCTGAAATACTGCTGTGCTGGAAAAAAATCTTCAATAACCTCTCTTGAACGAAATACTTCTGTAGTAATAATAAAACCAGGGGGCACAGGCAAACCATATTTTTTCAGTTTAATTATGTTAAAACCCTTGTTGCCCATATATATAAGACCATAAGCCTTTTCGTTTACCAGCGTAAGAGGACTAAATGCCCGCCTGGGGTCATAGTTAAGAAGCTTATGAAGTTTATCTTTAGGCAATTTATCAGACTGATGAAACAATGTGCTTAATATTCTGTTCAAAAACAGATCAAGCTGTTGAAGGCCCGGAGACAAAGCTAACATGTCTCTAAAAAAAATCTCCGACACTCTGGAAGCAAAGTTTTCAGCAGAAACTGCATCCTCTTTTGGAAGATATTTATCTAAAATACCGTCAATATTTATTTTAGACATTATCACTGTTAAATTCTGCTCATGAATATTATGGAAATAGTCATTAACAATGTTGTTTACAGTAAGTGTAATACCCTTGAATATATCCACATACTGGGTAAAGGTAAAACCTCTTACTTCAAGCAGGTGTGCCAGAAGATCAAGCTGGCGCTTCATCTCTAAAGATGAAATTCCATTTAAGCGCAATACTCGGTTGAATAATATCAACCGGTCGTAAATCTGATAAAAGGTCGTTCTGGTAATAATGCTGAGATCAATTTCTTCAACCAGTTCCTCAAACAGAACATTTACTATTGATTCGATTCGAAAAGTAAGCCCTAATGCATCAAATTTTCTTTCATTATAAAATCCATACATTGACGGTATATCAAAAGCAAAATGCCTTTTCCTGTAAATGTCTTCTCTTGCCTCGTATGACTTGGGAGAAGTTATAATTTTTTTCAACACTTCAAGATAATCAAGCAGCATGGAAAGTTTGTTTTTTAAATCAGGTTCTGCAAGAGCTTTTTTAAGTCTTTCTATATCCGGGAATGCATCGTTTTTAAGCTGTGAAAGGTAGTGGTTGACTTCGCATTCTGATTTTAAGCCAAATGCAAGATCATATTTTTGATGTAAAAGCCTGTAGAAAAATAAAAAAAGCCATACACGTTTAATATCTTTTTCAGATACCCCTGAAATATCTGATACATGGCCATTGAGTTCTTCTTCGCTTAATTTAATGAGGTTGCATGGCAGATATAGATATTTTGATTTAAGGTGCAGCATAATCTTATGGACACCATCAATATAAGAGCCCCGGGTCTTGATCCGTTTAAAAATATCAGGGGGAATAAAAGTTTTGATAAGCTTTTTGTCTTTTGTAAGCCAGAAATTAATAACTGCTTCCATAAAACCGAGCATTTGATTGCTGCTTTCAACATGGCTCTGTTTCCGCAAAAAATGTATAAGAACATCCTTCCTGTTTGTTAGTTCATCAAGCTCTGTTGAAGCATCCCTGAGCATGCCTTCGGCGCCTATGTCGTTAAAATATACAGGGAAAAGCCTGGCAAGCTGTTTGGAAAGATTATATACGGGCTTTATATTACTGTTTAAAAATTTTGTGACATCGCGGGGAAACAGGTCAGTATCCTTAATAAAAACACCGCATAAAGACAGATAAATCGTCAGGTGGGAAAGAAGTCTTACTGACCATTTGGGCTTAAGCTCAATAAGTTCAAGCCATGTCCTTATATTTTGCATATGCGCCTTGTTGACCTTTATCTGCCAGTCGCTTCCAACGCCCTTTATCATAGGCGGCTGAAAACCAAGGCTGACAACGTGATCAATAAAAAAATTTACAAGGTCGATTTGATCTGTCCTGTATACGCCCCTGCCCATATTAAGGACGCAAGTTAAAACACTGGCCGGAAATTTATCAATAAGCCTTTCTAATATGGAAAAGGTTTTCTGTATCAATTTTCTGATATCACAGCTTTCTTCATGTTTTATAAGCCAGGAAAGGGTCCTGTTAATATCTCTGAGCGCTTCTTCATAAATTATTGAAAGGCCTGTGGTCTTCATTATATGGAAAAGAAATATAATTTTCCATAAATTGCCTTTGCTGTTTTTCGCTCCTGTTTTAAACAGTTTCTGTGGAATCTCCCGGTATTTTTCAACTATCTGGCCGTATGACGGCATTTCCATAAGGGTTTGCAGGTCTTTTTTAGAATTAATACGCTTCTGCCGGGCAATTTTATCCAGCATTGACTTCCAGGCATTAATCTTTTCGTGGGATATACATCCAAAAATTTCATCAAACTGTTCTTCTTCGCTAATATCGCCAGCTTCATTTTTAAACCATTCAAAAGGGTCATCCTCGCTCAGCCAGTAAGAACAGGTGCGCTCAAAATATTTTAGCAAAAGCAGGCTGACTGACTGATAATCATCGTCTGTAAATTTATGCGTATTATTTAAAATTTCCTGCCCAAACTTTTTTATCTGATAAAAACTTTTAACAAAAAGAAAGAAATTATCTTCTTCGCAATTCCTTATGCTGTCAAAAGAACTGTTAATAACAGGCATAAATCTTTTAATATCATGGCCGGAGTCTTTTATAATTTTCTGAAGAAAAAGAAGGAGATTGTCAGCAGCATCAGATCTTATTTTTACATTACTTCCAGATATAACCGCACTAATAAAAATATCTAATAAAAGGCTTACTGCGTCAGGACCTTTTGGGTGGGTTTTGATAAGATAAAAATAATTAAGGGAATAATTTCTTGCTTCGCGCACAATAAATTCCCAGTTTTTATAAGGATGCGAAAGCTCTTTAAGAAAGGTGTTCAAACCCTCCATGAGCCCGTAATACTTAGACATCACTTCCTGGAGGATTAAATATTTCTCCTCTACACAGACATCAATATGATAACTTTTCAGGTTTATCTCAAGAGCCTTTGATTTTATATTAACAGCAATATTTTTTTGCATTAACAATACTCTCGAATTGTTTAAGAAAAGTTTTTTGCTTTTTTCCTGGCATTAATACGAGCTTTAAGTCTTGGAAATTTATTTATGTCTGTATGCGGCAAAAAAAGGGAGGCCATATAATTGTTCATATATGATGGTGTTTCCGACAGCTCAAAATTTGTCATCCTGCTTATTACATCTACAACATCCTTCCTTATGTGGTTTGCCAGGCATATCATTGTTGCTCCGGCAAGTGATCCATTGCCAATAAAAATAACTTTATCAGGATCTATTTCAGGCAGCAGACCAATTGTGATTGCTTTTTCCAGGTCCACATAACTCCCAAACCCGCCTGCAAGAATAATGCGGTCAAGATTATGAATGTCAAGACCGACCTCATTTAGAAGAGTCATGCATCCGCTGAACATTGCGCCTTTTGCCCTGATAAGATTATCAATATCAGGTTCGGTAATAACAATATCTCTGTCTATGCGGGTAACATCCGCTCTTGCAAGCACATACTCATATACGCCGTTATTTTCCCTGATGCGATCTGTATTAAGACTGCGATCAAACCTGCCAAGATTATCAATAACATTGATCTCAAACATAGCAGCCACAATATTAATAAGACCTGAACCGCAGATTCCTCTTGGCCTGACATTTCCTATGGTTATATTCATGGGCTCAAAGGTAACCGGATCAATGGAAAAATCTTCAATCGCACCTTTTTCAGCGCGCATCCCAAATTTTATGCCGCCGCCCTCAAAAGCAGGGCCAGCAGAACAAGCAGCGCATGCAAGCCATTCTTTGTTCCCGATCACTATTTCAGCATTTGTCCCGATATCCATATACAGGGTAAGTTTATCAGAAGCATACATTCCTGATGCCATTATGCCTGCAACAATATCTCCGCCCACATAACTTGATATTTCAGGATATATTAAAGCAGTAACATGCTCGCCCAGCACCATATCCAGATCAACGGCCTTTATCGGCGGATATAAAGCTGAAGCAGGCACATACGGCGAACGCCTTATGTATTTGGGATCAACCTTGAGCATAAGCTGGGTCATTATTGTGTTGCCGGCTAATGTAACCAGCGAGATGTTTTCCTGATCAATTCCCGAATCATTAATTATTCTTTTTATTATTCTGTTAGTGGTTTCCAGATTAACATCATGAAGCTTTTCAAGGCCTCCGGGTTTTTCCGCATATATCAGCCTTGTGATTACATCTTCCCCAAAACCTATCTGTTTATTAAACTCACCATAATCAGCTAATATTTTGCCTGTATTTAAATCTACAAGCCTCCCGTAAATAGTTGTAGTGCCGATATCCATGGCCATGCCATAACTCTTGTCACTCGTATTGCCCGGCTGAACATTTACTATATGAGTCTTTCTGCCGGTCTGGACAGGCCGGGCAAGAGTAACTGTTATCTTGAAATTATTTTTCCTGAAAATATACGGGATTTTACGGATAACCGGCAGATCAACAACAAGACGATTTTCATTAAAATTCAGTTTCAGGTAATTAACCAGTCTTGTAACATCCGGCATATTATCTTTTGCAGAAGGCTCAGGCAATTCAATATATACCTTTTCAACAGGAGGGTAAAAACGGCTGTTTTTTCTTAATTGATCAAAGTCTGTTTCCACAATGAGTGCGGCTCGTCTTGGAGTGCTCTGCATATTAAGCGCGTCTGCGTCAACAAAAGACTCTGAAGGTATGCGCACCACTATATCGCTTTTTATATTACTTAAACATGCCTGCCGATATCCAGACGCATATTCCTCACTGCTTATTTTTTCTGTTGTTCCTCCGTCAACATTTCCCTTTTCAATGATTACAAGGCACTTGCCGCATACGCCTTCACCGCCGCATGATGCGTTAATATGAACCCCTGCCTCCATGGCAGCACGCAAAAGGTTTTCTCCATCATCCACGGTTATTTTTTTATTGTGGGGCAAAAACAAAACACTATGCCTGATCATGTCCGGCTCCATTTTATATTCTATTCTAATTCATCAAATCTACAGGTTAGTGAAAGAACATCTCCGTCAAAAAAAGTTGTGGTCTTATATGGCAGGCTTTTAAAAAGCCTTATCATTGCCTGATTCTGCGGTGAGGTATAAGCCATAAATCCTGAAATTCCGTTTTCCCGGGCAGCTTCAGAAAGTTTTCGCATAAGTATCCTGCCTATGCCTTTACCCTGATACTCTCTATTTACTGAAAAAGCCACTTCTGCGACGTTTTTTGCTTCATCAAGCAGATATTCACCCATTGCAATAACATTACCAAAACCTAATTCCCCGATAACAGCAATAAGAGTGAGATCTTTAATATAGTCTATCTGGGACATGCCTTCAACTTCTTTACGTACAAAACTCTTTTTCTCATGAAAAAATCTTGAAATTATATCGCTCTTTTTCTGACCGTAAAAATGCTCCTGTATGCTTCTCTCATCAACCGGCTTTGCAGGCCTGATACTTATCAGTTTGCCCTCCAGTTCGACTGTTTCTTCCAGATCAAGAGGATAAACACCGTGAATAGATTGCTTAAGTTCACGCCCTGCGCTAAGTAAACCCATCTGCTTGGCTTCAAAAAACAGTTCATCACGAAAATCAGGATGAGCTATGCTTATCATAGCCATAGCCCTTTCCTGAAAACTTTTTCCAAAAAGATTAACAACGCCATACTCGGTAACTACATATTGCACATCGCCCCTTGGAACTACTACAGCCAGATCATTCAGGTTTGGGAGTATCCGGCTTTTCTTGCCATGCTTTGCTGTAGAGGGAAGCATAAGAATCGATTTTCCGCCTTTAGCCCGGGCTGTTCCTCTTATAAAATCAACTGTGCCTGAAACACCTGAAAAATAGTCATAAGAAATACTGTCGGCAGCGACCTGTCCTGTGAGATCTATGGCCGTTGCCATATTCATGGCAACCATTTTGTTGTGTTGTGAAATAATACCGGGATCATTCACATAATCTGAAGGATGAAATTCTATGGCAGGATTATCATCCAGAAACTCATAAAGAATATTTGTTCCTATGGCGCTGCTTGCCACCAGCTTTCCATCATTAAATCCCTTTTTCCAGTTTGTTATAACAGCTTTTGATACAAGGTCCATTATCCCGTTGGTTAGATATTGAGTGTGGACTCCAAGATCGTTTTTATCAGACAGGGCTAAAAGAGTTGCCTGAGGCGTAGCGCCGATGCCTATCTCAATTGTTGAACCATCTTCAATAAGACGGGCTACATGTCTGCCGATAAGCTTTGCAGACTCAAATTCTTTAGATTCATCAACCGTAAGAAGATCCTCTTCATACTCTACAACCACATCCACATCACTAACATGAATAGAGCTTCGGCCAAGCACCCTTGGCATCTTATAATTTACCTGAGCGATCACAAGGTCAGCAGACATGGCTGCAGCCATTGTTATATCTACGGAAATACCGAGACTCAAATATCCAAAATCATCAGGCGGAGATACCTGAATAAGAGCTACATCTATGGGGAGCTGTTTGTTCTTGAATAAAAAGGGCACAGCAGAAAGATTTATCGGAGTAATAAACTGCAGATTTTTTGAAACAATATTAACAGCTGCTGAGCCAAGATAAAAAGATCTTATATTCATGCTCTGGCAATCTGTTTTATTCGCAATTAGACTTAAGGGAGTGCTTTCCAGAGTCATAAGGCGGATTATCTCAAGATCTGTGAAATTTCCTGATGCTTCGCTAAGCTCTCTGACGAGATGCTGAGGTTCTCCGCATGATGATCCTATAAAGACTCTTTGCCCTGGCTTAATCAGCTTTACAGCTTCTCGTCCGGTTTTTTTAATTTCAGCATAATGATCCGCCCAATAAATTATTTCAGCCATGGTTATCCCCTGTTATAAGTGCTAAATGTTAAGTGTTAATAGCTAAATGTTAAGTGTTAATAGC
>CAYYMU010000030.1:2988-16252 GCA_964472445.1 uncultured Desulfobacteraceae bacterium | reverse complement strand
AAGAAAGACAACCAGGGATTACATCAGGATGCTTTACATAAAAAAAGATATAGCAGAAAGCGAAAGAACATCAAAAGCGCTGATAAAGTTTTTAGAAAACAAACCCTTGAATCCTTGGACCCTCTTCTCCAACTAAATTGGAGAAGAGCCGAAAAATAATACTTTTAAATTAATATTCCTGCATTATATGGAGAAAAAACATGAACTGGTTCGCAAGTACTATTATGACATCTATCGGCAAAAAACTTTTAATGGCTTTAACAGGTCTTAGTTTTATTGGTTTTCTTTCAGCGCATCTTGCAGGCAACTTGTTTATTTATGGCGGTAAAAATGCTTTTAACTCTTATGCTGAGCATCTTCATGCATTGGGACCGGTTATAATAATAGCAGAATTTTTTCTTTTAGTTCTCGTTATTATACATATCTTAACCGGAGTGGTTCTATTTTACCAGAATATCGCTGCAAGGCCGATAAAATACAAGAAATATAAGACCGCAGGAGGCCGCAGCCTGGGTTCGTCGACAATGCCATATACTGGTTTTATTATTCTTGCATTTGTTGTTTTTCATCTTATTAACTTTCATTTTGTGGATAAAACAAATACCACTATTTTTCAAATTGTGGCCAGCGCTTTTGCAAACCCTTTATATCTTGTTATATATGTTTCTGCTATGATTACACTGGCAATCCATGTAAGCCACGGTTTCTGGAGTCTGTTCCAGACCATAGGCGCCAATCATTCTAAATACACCCCTTTTATAAAAATACTAAGTATTGCAATTTGTTTGATTTTTGGTGTTGGGTTTGGTTTTATTCCAATATATATTTCGATGATATCGTAAAAAGCTGCATTATGCCGCTCTGCAGCGCTTGAAACCAGAATAACTTTAAATAATCGGTCTTCAGTTTTAATTTAATTATGATGGCCTCGTAAAAAGTCATTTGCGAGCGACATTGAGCAGTTTTGGAAAATGCTCACAGAGCGAACAAATTTTACTTTTTACAATTTCGTCAATTATAACTGTTGCGATAACTGGCAAAAACTACGGTTGAGTTATTTGAAATTCTCAAAATCGTCATGCCGGACTTGATTTGCACCAGAGGCACGGCTTTCGCAGGCTTTGCCCTCACAGGTTGAAATTTATAGTAAAATGAAACAAAAAATAAAAAATTTAATACATAAGGCTGCATTCAATGCACATGAAAGGGGTGACTTTCCTGTAGCTGAATATGCGGCCTCACATACACTTGCCATCCCCATATACCCCGAACTTTCAGATGATCAGCAATGCTATGTGGTAGAAAAGATAAAAGAGTTTGTAACACTTTAGCTCTTTATTAAAGCCTTTAAACGGTAAGGGCCAAAATTGATGAACTCGTAAAAAGTCATTCCCCAAGTCATTGCGAGGAGTGCAACGACGAAGCAATCTAATAAATATAAGCACTTATCTTATACGAGATTGCTTCGCTTCGCTCGCAATGACATGTTTTTGAACTTTTTACGAGACCATCAACTTTAAGCGCTGGATTTGTTACTATGCTTATGCGTGTATAAGCCGTGAGGGTGAGCATGGATATGCTGATGCAGATGCGCCTCTTTATCTGAAACAATCCTTTTGTTTTCCATTGTATATATCGAATCGGTTATTTCAAAAAGAAAATCGATTTCATGTGAAATCAACATAAAGGAAAGATTCAGATCAGATAGAATGTTTAGAAGCTTCTCCTTTGTATTATCATCAAGGCCGGATGTTGGTTCATCCAGGAGAAGCGCTTCAGGCTCCATGGCAAGAACCGTTGCCAGAGAAACAAGCTTTTTTTCTCCTCCGGACAGCTTGTAGGTTATCCTGTCTTCAAATCCTGCCAGGCCCAGCGACTTTAACGTCATGCTCGCAATATCCATAGCTTCATCCCGGGATTTGCCCAGGTTCAGAGGGCCGAATGCGACATCCTCTATGACGGTTGGTGAGAAAAGCTGGTCATCCGCATCCTGAAAAAGAAGTCCGATTTTTTGGCGGACATATCTGAAATCTTTATCCTCTTTAACAGGCCTGCCGAATATCTCTATTTTGCCTGAAGAAGGCTTTAACAACCCCATAATAATGTGAAACATGGTGGTTTTGCCGCTTCCGTTCGGTCCTGTCAATCCAATCCGGTTGTATTGGTAAAACTTTAAGTTGAGCCTGTCCAGAACACTGGATTCGCCGGGATACCCAAAGGATATATCTTTTAGATTAATAATCAGGTTATTTGTGTCCATTCCAGAATACCTAATATCAGGATAACTGTTGCCATAAAAGCAAAGGCGAGTATGTCTGCGCCTTTGATGGAGAACTCGCTGAGGCTGTAAAGCTTTCCACTGAAACCGCGGCACATCATGGCGTTATGAACCCGCTGCGCCCGGTCAAAACTCCTGACGAGAAGCATTCCTGTCATGTGAGCATAGGTTTTGTAAGTATGCAGATTTGTGCCAGGCTTGAAACTACGGATCTTCATGGAATTTGCAAGCCGGATATATTCTCTCTGTATAACGTGTATGTAACGGTAGGTAAAGAAGAAAAGGTGAACCAGTTTTTTGTGCATGCCGAGTTCATGCATGGCGTGGCCTAAGGTGAAGATCGGCGTGGATGCGGCCAGCGCAATAAGCATCAGCATCATACTGTTTGATTTGACACTGATTCCGGCTGCATACAACACTCCTTCACGGGTAACGGAAAGTGTGCCGACTGAAAAGATATGCTCACCTGCGAACGTAAAGGGGAGAAAGAGCCACAGAAAAATCAGCAGCATATTAACAGGTATAAGACGCCTGAAGACCTCCCTTATCGGTATCCTGGCGGCTATTACAATAAAAAGGCTTAGAATCAGGGCTGATATTAGAACTAAAAACTTGCCGGATATCGCCACCACAACCGAAAAAAGAAAAGCAGTCACGATCTTGACACGTGGGTCGAGATGTTGAACGAATGAATCATAGCCGTTGATTTCTTCAATCATTGTTTTTTACCATGGAGAAAAGCAGTTTTAATCACGAAAACACGAAAGTACGAAAATACGAAAATACGAAAAAAATATTTACCACGAAGGTCACGAAGATCACGAAAAAAAGCATGCAAAAAAGTTTGATGGCCTCGTAAAAAGTACGATTTACCAAAGAACTTACAGAGATAACTATTTGCAATTACTGGATAGCACTAACGGTTAGTGCTTCCTCTTCACTACGTGCCCGGCTTTCACAGGAATGACGATTAATGAGTATGTTGGTCTCCGTGTTTTGGTAAATACAAATTTCTTTTTCGTGCTTTCGTGATAGTTCTTTTATTTTTTATTTCTTCGTGTCCTTCGTGTTCTTCGTGGTGCAACACACATTACTTTTATGTGGTCTCTGTGGTTAATAAAATCTATAATTTCTTTCGTCGGTTTGCAAAATACAGGGCAATGCCGGCCAGGCCGAATATATATCCTATGCCGCCGAATATTTCCGTTATGCCGGGGCCGCGATCCTGCAAATTCGCCACCATATTGATAACCGGCGCAAGCTTTTTGTCCAGACTTGCTTCAATTAAATCCTTGATTTCCTGCTTTGTAATGCCTGAAGAAGTGGAGACAAGAAGCTCTCCGGCTGTATTGACATCTGTTAAATCTGACATGGTTTCGGGCTTGGTTTTTACATCAGATGAAGGAGCGCTGCTTTTTAATGCAGGCACAGTAGTAATTTCTTCTACCGGTATTATCCATTCGGCAGCATGCCCCATAGCCGCGTGCAGAACAACTTTAAGCCCGCTCTTTTTGGGTATTTTAAAGGAAAACTCGCCATTTTTATTGGTTTTTCCTTCGATAAGCTTGTTTCCTTCTGTATCGAAAACAGTCACAGGGGCGCCTTTGGCTTTTTTCCCCCCGCTGAACTTGCTCTGAGTATGCACTGTATCCCCTTCAACCCACGCAAATATAGTAACTTTGTGCGCCAGAGCAGGTGTAACGGAAAATGTTGTTAGTAGAATAAACAGGAACAGATACAAAAATGGGATTATTTTGCGTTCATGGTTTTTTTTAAACATCATTTTCCTCGTAATTATACTTGGAACGGTTATATAGGTTCCACCTAACACCATATATTTATAATAAGAGAATATTGAACGACAAAGTAATTTTTTTTGAACGTCCAACATCGAACATCGAACGTTGAACATCGAATAATGAAATCGCTTCGCTCTGCCGGTTTATAAATTGGCAGAATGCCTTATTCAAAATTCGACGTTGGACGTTCGATGTTCATCTTTTGTCTGGTTTCCTTAACACCTGACACCTGAGATTTTGATGAATTAGACTTTTTACGAATTTATCAAAATCTCAGGTCTTACTTTTCTGAGAAAAAGGGCGCAGGCGGTCGTAAAAAACCCTTCAATGATCATCACAGGTAAATGGGCGACAACTATCAGTTTTGCCACGGGCAAAAAAGCCTCTCCGGTCAGATAAAGGGAAAGTCCCACAAGCAGTCCGGATAAAAGAACAGCGGAAAAGCCTGCCGCAAAAGCCGCAAGAATGAAAACGGTTTGTTTTACGCTTTTTTTTACACACCATCCAAAAAGATAATAGCATATTACAGCGGGCAGAGCCATGTTCAGTGTATTTACACCAAGGGTAGTAATGCCTCCAAACTGGAAAAGGAATGCCTGGAGAGCAAGGGCTACCATTATAACAGGGAAAGCCTTCCAGCCGAGTATGAGGCCCAGCAAGCCGTTTAATATCAGGTGAGCTGACGCAGGGCCTACAGGAACATGGACAAGAGAGGCTACAAAAAAAGCAGCGGAAAGGATTCCCATTGACGGGATTTTCTCATGATCAAGCCCTTTAAGGCCAACAGAAACCCCTGCCGCCGCAATAGCCGCGCCGCCTATAAGAATGGCTGGCGATAATACTCCTTCAGAAATATGCATAAGTATTAAAAGTAAGTGTTAGGTGTTAAGTGTTAGGTGTTAGGTGAATGTAACTGCTCAGGCTCTTTGCCTGAGTAGTTAAAAATAAACTAAAGCAGTCGAGTGGTGAAATAGTCGAGTAGAGGAATCATCAACTACTCGACCAGTTTCCCACTCGACCTTATAATTTTCTAAAACTCTATTCCAAGCCTCAGATTATATTCATTGGCTGTTTTTTCATAAGATGAATCTGCCGTAGCCTTTTCCTGCAGTTTACGGTATTCGCCCATGAGCGTGACATTATCGAACAATTCGTAGTTTGCGCCGATAGCGAGTGTGTAATCAAAGTCTCCGCTTGTGTCGGTGTCGTGGTCATTGTCAAACTTTTCGTAACGTACTCCCATCTCAAATGGCTCTATGACCTGGTAAGCCAGACCGAGGACCCATGCCTTCTCCTTATAAGTCCTGGTGGTATCAGGTACGTATTTTTCTCTCTTGGTAGCAGCAAAATATTCGCCATCTAAGGTAAAGCCCGCGATTGAGAACTCAGCAAAGGCGTTCAGTGTGTTATTTCGACTGTCATTGCCCGATTCAGAGTCAAAGGCCGCACCAAGGGTAAGGCCCTCAACCGGTTTTGCAGACAGGCATAGGATATATGAATTGACATCATTATTAGCCACGACAGCAGTTCGGACATACCCCTGATCGTTGGAAGAATCGTAATCACCTCCGATACCTGCTATCTGTTCCATTACCTTTTCCCCCTTGTACAAGGTAAAGGAAATGTCCAGGTCAAATAAATCCGCAGGAGCATAACCTGCGCTAACCCCTGTTGTCGCAATCTCGTACGCGCTTTTTGTGATGGGATCGCTGATGGTATGGGTAAAAAAGTTGCCGAATGGCTGGCCCCTCTTGCCGAGAACAGCATAAAACGGGCATTTTTCCTGATTAAATATGGTTATGGTTGCCTCGTCAACAGATACCCTGTCAGGATCGCTTCCGTCGTTGTTGTTGGCGGTATTGTCGCTCTTGTCGATATCTTCGGCCTTAAAAATAATGTTTGCGGTAGCTGATTCATTAACTACGGCTTCGATTCCAAGCTCTACGGTTGAAACATAAAGATCGGATGTGCCGTCGCTGGTTTTGGTATCCCTGTCCCTGTGGTCAAGATACTGGTAATCAGCCTCGACCTTGCCGCTGATAGTTACATTGTCCTGAATGCCGGCCAGTGGTCCGCCATCTGCTTTCAGCTCATCTGTGATCTCCTGCTTGATTTCCGCCTTGATTGTCTCTTTGTCTATTGCCTTTGGAGCGGCGATCTTAAGCTCCTGCTTCAGGGCATCCGCCTCATTTGTTGTTATAACGCCTTTTTTTTCAAGAAGCTTCAAAAGCAGCTCCGTCTCAGGGCTTAATGCGTATGACATCGAACTTATAAAAAATAGCGCAAAACATAAAGTCGTTGCGATGGTTATCAGTTTGTGATTTTTCATGTCAAATTCTCCAAAAAATTAGTGTTAGGTGAATAAAAGAAGTTACGAGTGAACTAAAGTTACAAGTGACTAAAGTTAAGGAATGCGCCTTTGGCGCTGCCGATTCTATATAAAAAACGGAGCGAAGCGACTCATTAACTTTAGCTCACTTTAGCTCACTCGTACCTTGTAACTTTTTCCGTTCTATTTCATATCATGAAATTCAACCCATATAACCGCTCCGATTTCAATATCTTTATCTTCACCATTAAATTTTATTTTTTTATCCGAGGCGCTTAACGCGGCAAAACCCCACCAGCCGGCCTTTGGCGCTGCATAAGTAAAAACGCCGTTTTGGTCCGCCTTTATGGTCTGGGTTACCATGTAATCTGTGGGAGCTTTAAGCTTACCATCCTTATTATAATATTCGACTTCGACTTCAGCGTATGGAACAGCTCTGCCATTCAGTTTGACGATTCCCTGAAAAACATTTCCAGCATAAAGCCCGAATGGTTTTGAAAGCGGCACGATTTCTGTTTCCAGGCCGATTTCTTTGTCCCAGCCTTCATCATCACCAAAAGCTGTGACGACAGTCTTTGTGTAATGAATAATGAAGCAGTCTTCGGCAGGTTCCCAGTAAGGTTTGGGTTCCATGTAAAACATGTATATTCCGGGTCTTTTTATCCTGTAATCAACCTTCCAAGCAGCATGACCCATGGCCTGGGTTTTTGTTAGGCTGGAAAGGAGGTTGTTCTTTTTGCCGTTTGCCATAACTCCAAAATCTTCGGGTGTTACAAGCTCCATACCGACTCTTTCAAAAGGATGGGAAAAGGAGAGAGTTACATTTACGGTTTTGTTATCTTCCTGCATTACCATGGAATCCGAGGGAATAACCATTCCAAAATGGGCTGATGCCGGGCCTGCCAAAATGCAGGACAATGTGAACAGCAGCGCTAACATAATTCCTTTTTTCATAATTTCCTCCATTATTGCAAAAAAAAACCACGAGTTAAAGACAGTATCTTCTTGATACTAACTTACCTTCGTGGCTTAACTTGCTGAATTTTATAATTTCTTTTAATACGCAAACAGGCTTCAGCCTGTAATTATATCTATTTACTATATTAAGAAAAGGTTTGTGTCAATAGAGACCTTTACTAAACATTTCCTTTTGCTCGATTGCTGCGTCAGGCCTGTAAATATTAATTCTTGCGGTACGGAATAACAATATCTGATATCATAGGAAAGTGTTTTTGATTCAATGTTACCAGAGTGGCATTTTCTGATTCCGCTGTTGCAGCTATCATAGCATAGGCTAAACCAACGCCATGACTTTTTTTAAAATCTCTGCGAAACAATCCACCCTTCACAGCCAATGCGTGGTTTAGCGGAACAATTTGAAAATATTCAATGAAATTATCCAGCAAAAGTCTTTCTTTGCCATCCCGAACACCCGCATAAAGTTCGCCTACTGTTATTGCAGATATAAGCATTGAAACCTGCTGCGATTCCAGAAAATGAACAGCTTCGTCTCTATCTTTCAAATAATCGATCAGCACATCAGTATCTATGAGAAATTTGCTTGCCATATTATTAATCCCAGTTTCTTTCCCATTCATTTCGCAAATCATCTATTAAAGGAAGATCGTCTCTGTTTTTCCAGATTCCCCTGGCATGCCTTAAACGGGATTTAGGATCATTGGATTTATGTTTTACGAGATATTCCGCAACAGCATCTCTTATAATTTCACTTTGTTTTTTACCTGTTTCTAAAGCTATTGAGCGAATTGTTTTACTTGCCGACTCTTCGAGATATATTTGAGTTCTTATCATTATATCCTCCTTCCAACTAAAAAACAATGTATAATGTCCAACATATACATGTTGTCGTGGTTTTTCAAGGAAATTTTTATTGCTTTCACACTTCTTGTGTTTCTATTCTCGCTCTCTATTCAAAGGTATGGTTTTTTTAACGTCTTGACTTGGGAATGAAAAATCTTTATGAATCGAAACTTGTAGTATGGAATTTGTATTCCATATTGCACCACGAAGGTTGCACAAGAATAATTAACCACAGAGACCACGGAGAACACAGAGAACTAAAAAAGGAAAGCATTATTAACAGGAAAGTATGAAGAGAAAGGGCGGAGTCTTGCAATTAATGCATGTTTGGAATGACTTTTTACGAGTTCATCAAACTTTTTCCTGCTTTTCTCTGTGGTCTCTGAGTTCTCTGTTGTAAATACTTTTTTAAGCTTTTTTTTCGTGTTTTCGTACTTTCGTGTTTTAGTGATTAATTTTAAGCAGGTTTTTGCCCTCACAGGTTGAAATTTATAGTAAAATGAAACAAAAAATAAAAAATTTAATACATAAGGCTGCATTCAATGCACATGAAAAGGGTGATTTGCTGTTTCCTGAATTGCCGGATGTAGTGGTTGAGGCTCCCAGGATTAATTCTCACGGTGATTTTTCGACCAATATTGCCATGGCCATGGCGTCAATCCAAAAAAAGCCACCCCGTCAGATTGCAGAATCAATAATTAAAAATATAGACGACCCTGAGAATATAATTGCAAAAACGGAAATAGCAGGGCCGGGTTTTATAAATTTTTTTATAAATACTTTTTCCTGGTATCCTGTTTTAAAAAGGATCCATGATGAAGATGACAGATACGGAGCATCAGATATCGGTAATGGAATAAAAATCCAGGTGGAATTTGTAAGTTCCAATCCAACAGGACCGCTGCATGTCGGGCATGGACGGGGCGCTGCCATAGGAGATGCTTTGGTCAATATTTTGCTTTTTTGCGGTTATAATGTTGAAAAAGAATATTATATAAACGATTCAGGCCGTCAGATAAATACTCTGGGCCGATCTGTTTTTTTCAGGTACAGACAGTTGCTGGGGGAAGACATAAAATTTCCGGATGACTGCTATCAGGGAGATTATATACGGGATCTGGCAGCACAGATAAAGGATGAAAAGGGGAGCGTTTTTCTTGATCAAAAGGATGATAAAGCCGTGCCTTATTTTGCGCAATTTGCCGCGAAAAACATTATTACAGGCATCGAGGAGGATCTCAGATCTTTTGGCGTGGAATTTGACAACTGGTTCAGCGAACAGAGCCTTTATGATTCAGGCAAGGTTGAGAGTGTTCTGAATGATTTTAATGAACGTGATATTATATATGAAAATGACGGGGCTCGCTGGTTCAGGACAAAGAATTTTGGAGATGAAAAGGACAGGGTCGTTGTCCGATCTAATGGTCAGACAACATATTTTGCTTCAGACATAGCATATCACAAGGATAAATTTGACCGCGGGTTTGACAGAATAATAGACATATGGGGAGCAGATCATCACGGTTATATCCCGCGCATAAAAGCTTCAATAGAGGCCGCAGGCTATAGTAAAGAACGGTTTGATGTGATTCTGGTTCAGCTTGTAAGTCTTTTGCGGGGTAAAGTACCTGTGGCCATGTCTACCAGAGCGGGTGAATTTGTTACCCTTGCGGATGTAATAAATGAAGTGGGATCTGATGCTGCGAGGTTTATTTTTCTTACCCGTCATCATGAAAGCTCTCTTGATTTTGATCTGGAGCTTGCAAAGAAAAAAACAAATGAAAACCCTGTTTTTTATGTTCAATATGTACACGCAAGGATATCGAGCATTATAAGCAAATCACATGAAAGAGGTATCGAGGATACAGGCTGGGATGAGAGTGTAATGGCCATGCTTAAGGAGAATGAAGAAATTAATCTGATGAAAATCATGAGTATTTATCCTGAAGCAGTAAAATTAAGCGCGGAGTCTATGGAGCCTCATCGCATAACATTTTATCTTATGGATCTTGCATCATCTTTTCATGCTTATTATAATAAACACAGGGTATTGGTCGAAGATCCAAAGTTAAGTAATGCAAGGTTATATCTTATCATGGCTGTAAAAAAAGTTATTAGAAATGGCCTTGCTCTTTTAGGCGTATCTGCGCCTGAAAAGATGTGAAAATGGGAAAGACTGAAAATAAATCAAAGAAAAAGAAGCCTCAGGAAAATACCGGACGCAAAGCAACAATAACATGGATTTCTTTGATATGTTTTGTTTCTGCGTGGATGTTTATGCTCGGTATTTTTGTTGGGAGAGGAACTGTTCCTGTAAGATTTGATATCGAAAATCTTCAGAAAGAACTGGCTTCGTTAAAAGAGCTTGTTATTAAGGAAGGTCAAAAGCGTTTTGAAATTGGTCGGGACTCTGCAGACACTAAAATGGAGCTTGATTTTTATGAAACTCTGAAAGAGACAAAGGCACCCGCAAAACATAAGGTAAAGCCCCCTGCAAAGGTAAAACACCCTGCAAAGGTAAAACCCCCTGCAAGCGAAAAAAAATCTTTACCTCAAAAGATAAAAACAAAACAAAATTCTGAAAAGATCAAGAAGCCTGCTTTAATTACTGAGCAGACTAAATCAAAGGTAAATGAAGGGTTTACAATTCAGGTTGTTTCTTTAAAAAGTATAAAGGCTGCTTCCGGCATAGCTGAAAAATTAAAGAAAAAAGGATATCAGGCATATACGGTTTCAGTAAACATTCCTGAAAAGGGCATCTGGCACAGGGTCAGGATAGGACATTTTAAAACCAGAAAAGATGCAGGCCGCGTTATAAGCAGACTGAAAAAAGAGAAATACAAACCAATAGTTGTTCAAGAATAGTAAAGGAGACAGGTTCTATTCGGGTTTCTGATTTTTGACCCCTGTTTTCTATTTTTAAAACCAGTAAAAGGATATAATATTATGAAAATAACCAGAGACGAGGTTATTTATGTGGCGAATCTTGCCCGCCTTGAGCTTGATGAAGATTCTATTGACAGGTTTGCAGGCCAGATGGGAGACACGCTTGAATATGTTGATACTCTTAACAGCGTTGATACTAAAGGCATAGCCCCAACCTCTCATGCTATTTCCCTGTTTAATGCTTTCAGAGAAGATGACATGAAAGAGTCTATTGGCGCAGAAAACGCCCTTGCAAATGCCCCGGAAAAGCAGGATGGAAACTTTATGGTTCCAAAGATAATAAACCAGTAAAAAATTAAATTTAACACAGAGCCCACAGAGAATTGAAGTAAAAAATAAGAAATTTTTATAAATAATTTCTGGTGTTTTCTGTATTCTAAGTGATGAAAAAAAAGACAGGCAGATATGAATTTATATGAATTAACAATACATGAAGCAATGGATCTTTTAAAGACGGGAAAAATCTCTTCTAAGGAACTGACCATGTCTGTTCTTGACAGAATTAAGTCTGTTGAGGAAAGAGTAGGAGCATATATTACTGTTAATGCTGAATCAGCTTTAAGGCATGCTGAGTATGCAGACAGGGAAATATCAAAGGGCAATATTTCGCCGCTTACTGGAATTCCTTTATCTGTAAAAGATCTTATATGTACAAAAGGTCTGCGTACAACCTGTGCTTCAAAAATGCTTTATAATTTTATTCCTCAATACAATGCTTTTGTAATAGAAAAACTTAATAAAGCAGGTGCTGTTATCGTTGGGAAGACAAACATGGATGAGTTTGCTATGGGATCATCCACAGAAAACTCAGGTATCAAGACAACACATAATCCCTGGGATTTAACCTGTATCCCCGGCGGATCAAGCGGCGGATCTTCAGCGGCTGTTGCGGCTGACATGTGCCTTGGATCTCTTGGTTCTGATACTGGAGGATCAATACGTCAGCCGGCTTCTCATTGTGGTGTCGTCGGGATGAAGCCGACATATGGAAGAGTTTCCCGTTTCGGCCTTGTTGCCTTTGCCTCGTCTCTGGATCAGATTGGTCCGCTTTCAAAAGACGTTTTAGATGCAGCTCTGATTATGAATGTTATTGCAGGTTATGATTCTGCTGATTCTACTTCAGTGCCGGAGGATGTGCCTGATTATACATCGTTTTCAAAAAAAGGCTTAAGCGGCGTAACTATTGGCATTCCAGTAGAATACAGCGAGGCCGAGGGCCTTGACCCAGAGGTTTATGGCGCGATTAAAAATGCTGTTAAAACAATGGAGGGTCTTGGAGCCAAATGTATTGAAGTTAAATTGCCTAATACAAAATATGCTGTGGCAGCCTATTATGTCATAGCTCCTTCAGAGGCAAGCTCTAACCTTGCAAGATACGACGGAGTAAAATACGGGTTCAGGGACAAAGACAAAAACAGTTTAATCGATATGTATAAATCAACGAGATCCAAAGGTTTTGGCCCGGAAGTCCAGAGGCGCATCATACTTGGAACATATTGTCTATCCGCGGGATATTACGATGCGTATTACAAAAAGGCTTCCCAGATTCGGACACTTATTATAGAGGATTTTAAAAATGCATTTAAATCATGTGATTTAATACTGTCTCCTGTTGCTCCTACTCCGGCTTTTAAGATAGGAGAAAAGATTGACGATCCTCTTACAATGTATTTGTCGGACATTTTTACCATTTCAGCAAATCTGGCTGGGATACCCGGGATATCGGTTCCATGTGGATTTTCGTCTTCAGGCCTTCCAATCGGTCTTCAGCTTACAGGCAGGCATTTTGAGGAAAAAAATATTTTTAAGGCTGCATGGAATTTTGAACAGGCAACAGATTTTCATAAGAAAAAACCGGAATTAACCACAGAGAAGTAAAAAATATCGCTAAAGAACGAAACTTTACGGGTTTTTTTGAACACACAAAAATCAGGCAAAATGGAGGTGTTTTAATATTATGAGTATTCAACCTGAAGGCGAAGATTTGAGGAAAGCTGTAAAATGGGTTTCAGACAAACGAAAGCATGAGCATATAGAGGATTTAAAACAGCTTGCAGCTGATGCGTGCCTTAAATTCAATTTATCTCCTAA
>CAYYMU010000030.1:0-2888 GCA_964472445.1 uncultured Desulfobacteraceae bacterium | reverse complement strand
AAGATCATGTCCAGAATAAGAATACTTCCTGAAAATCTTTCCAATAAAATCGCTGCGGGCGAAGTCGTGGAGCGCCCTTGTTCCGTTGTCAAAGAGCTCGTTGAAAATGCTGTTGATGCTCAGGCCGACCGTATTATAATCGAAGTCGAAAACGGGGGAAAGTCTCTGATACGCGTGTCAGATAACGGTATTGGCATGAATGCCGACGATGCAATGCTTTCCCTGGAGCGTTATGCAACCAGCAAGATATATAAAGACAATGATCTGTTTTCCATAAAGACTCTTGGTTTCAGGGGAGAGGCGATTCCAAGCATTGCTTCTGTTTCCAGATTTTCGCTTGTTACAAATGATGAAGATTCTAAGATTGGGACTGAAATAATTGTTAATGGCGGCAGAATTAAAAAGGTTTCTCAAACAGGCGCTCCTCAGGGCACAATGATAACAGTAGGGAGCCTTTTTTATAATATTCCGGCAAGGCGCAAATTCCTTAAAACCGCTTCCACTGAAATGGGACATATCGCTGATGTTATTTCAAGCATTGCTCTTGGAAACCCGAAAACAGGATTCAGACTTTATCACAACCAGAAAAGTGTAAAAAACTGGCTTCCTGCATCTGATCCACTGGACAGAGTAATGGAGGTCACAGGAACCAATCTGAAAAGCGATTTTTTCCAGCTTCAATGTAATGAAGAATTTATTTCAGTTTCAGGCTGGATACTATCTCCCAGAATTTTCCGCAGCACGTCCCGCGGAATTTATATTTATGTAAACCAGAGGTTTGTTCGTGACAGAGTTATTCAGCATGCGCTTTTTGAGGGATACAGGCAAAAATTGATAAAAGGCCGTTTTCCAGTGGCGGTTCTTTTTATTAATGTGCCTTTTGAACATGTGGATGTAAATGTTCATCCAGCAAAACAGGAGGTTAAATTTGTCCACCAGAAACAGGTGCATAAATCAGTAGAACAGGCTGTATTAAATGCTCTTCGCAAATCTGATAATCATAAGTGGAAGTCATCTGAAACGCACAAGTGGGAACCCGCAGGTCATTATAATCCGGCTGGCCGGACTAATAATAATCTTTTTGTTTCAGAATCTGCTGAATCTTATACAGGAAAAGAAATTCCGCCTCATGTTTACAGCGAACAGCCAAAAACCGATAATCATTTTCATGATAAAAAGATCTGTTTTGCGGATTTGAGAATAATCGGCCAGATTCATGACACATATATTGCCTGTGAGTCAGATCAGGGACTTGTGCTTATTGACCAGCATGCAGCTCATGAAAGGATTGTTTTTGAGCGCCTGAAAGCCAGATATGCTGATTCAAAAGGACCTGACCAGAGACTGCTTATTCCTGAAACATTTGATTTGAGCTTTTCAGAGGCAGAAATACTTGAAAGGCTGATGCCGGAATTTTGCAGACTTGGGCTTGAAATAGAGCCGTTCGGCAGTAATACATTTGCTGTAAGTTCTGTGCCCGCAATTCTTGCTGAAAAAGAGATAAGGCCGATTGTTATGGAAATTGTGGAAAAAATTGCAGAAACAGGTTTTGGGCCGGATATTGAAAAGGCCGTTGACAAATGTCTGATACTTATGGCCTGCCACGGTGCAATCAGGGCAAACCAGTCACTTTCAGAAACAGAAATAAAGGCTCTTCTTGATCAGCTGGATCATTGCGAAAACCCTTCTAACTGCCCGCATGGCCGGCCCACCTGGATAAAGTGGAGCATCATAGAACTTGAAAAAATGTTTGGAAGAAGAATTGGAGGGGTATAAAAATTTTGAGAGTTCTGACTACCTTCTAAACTGAAAACTAAGAGCCTTGCCCATATTTTTACATGCTTCAACACAGTCTCCGCAGTTAGTGCATTCTGTTTCCAGCAACCTGTTTAATGTTTTGGGATCAAGGTTAAGCGAGCATGCCTTTTGACACGGGCTATTGTTTTTATCGGTAATACATTTTTCTTTTTGGAAGCCTACCTTAAGGTGAAAAGGATTTATAAGTCTGGCCGTAACGAGCAGAAAAGCCTGGGGACATATATACCTGCACCACAGGCGCCTGCGAAACATAAATTCTACAAACAGAATTCCAGCTACAAACAGCACTGCAAAAGATATATATTTCTGGATAAACAGGTATTGAAAAATTTTGGCATACCATGAAGGCATGGAAACCTGGTTAAGTACAGGTCCTCTAAAAAACAGGAAAAACAATAATAATCCTGTGCCTAAAACATACATTTTGAGTTTAAATCCATTGTGTTTAAAATTTAATTTCTTGAAATTTTCAGGCAGAATACGTTTGGAAAGGGTGTGGACTAATTCTGAAATCAGCCCGAAAGGACATATCCACGAACAGAATACAGTGCCAAAACACATGGCAATTATTAGAACTATTCCACTGCTGATAATAAGTTTGACCGGGAAATACTGGTTTTTTATAATTACCTGCAAGGCAGCAAGAGGATCTGTAAGATTCAGAGGGCCGATATGCATATTTAAAAAATTGCCCCAGATAAAAGTAAAACCAGATTGATTAAGCAATGGAAGTATTATGAATGTTATTGCCACACCAGCCTGTATAATACGTCGATATGTCTTGATAGAATTGAGTTTCATATTATTACAAAAACAGTGCAAAATAAAAAAACATAGGCTGTTATTTATTAGGAGTCAAGGCGAAAAGTCCTTGCATAATAGACCAGAATCTTCTCCAGGGATTTTTTACCATGCCGTCGCCAGAGGGTAAAAGGGGTCAAGGATTCAAGGGTTCGAGTGACACGCAGTGAAGAGCTAACGTTCCGCTCTGCTCGCCTGCTGATATCATCTGAGAGTTCGAGTGACACGCAGTGAAGAGCTAACCCTCAGCGCTCAAGGAAGAAAGATAT
>CAYYMU010000029.1:0-16891 GCA_964472445.1 uncultured Desulfobacteraceae bacterium | reverse complement strand
ATTCTGCCATTTTATAAACTGACGGAGCGACCCGCCCGCCTCGCCTGAGCTAGACCCGCCCGCCTCGCCTGAAGGCGAAGCCGATGGCGGGCAGGCAACAAAAGAACGAAGAGAATTGAGTCTGTCTCGCGATGGCGGGCAGGAGCGATTTCAGTTGTGATTAAATTAAAAGCAGAAAACTGTTTGAATGTATTAAAAATCGTTAGCAAAGAACCTGTTGATATATTGTTATTAATAAAAGATTACGATTTTTAGCACAATTGCTGTTTTTATTATGGCCGGTTCTTTGTTTACAATTTGTTATACATGAGTTTTTTCTGGTTTTAATTTAATTATAACTGTTGCGATAGCCGGCAAAAACTACTGTTGAGTTATTTGAAAGCAAGCATATCTAAATGAAAAAATCTACACTCAATTTTGTTCATCTGCATGTTCATACACAGTACAGCCTTCTTGACGGTGCTATAAAAATCGATGCTCTGATGAAGAGGGTGTCTGATTTTGGCATGGATTCTGTTGCTATTACAGATCATGGCACTATGTTTGGGATACTTGAATTTTATGAAAAGGCTGTAAAGGCTGGAATAAAACCAATAATAGGCTGTGAGTGTTATTTAGCTCCGCGAAGTATTAATGATAAAACTCCTTTAGATCACAAAGGGCTTTCCCATCTCGTTCTTTTAGCTGAGAATCTTGAAGGCTACCGCAATTTATGCAAACTGGCAACTATTGCACAGCTTGAAGGCTTTTACCATAAACCCCGTATAGACAAAGATATCCTTAAAAAATACAGTAAAGGACTTATTGGCCTTTCTGCATGCATGCATGGCGAAATTCCAAGGCTTATTATTGGAGAAAACTTTGACAAGGCTGATGAAGCCGCGCGCAATTATCTTGAAATTTTTGGAGAAGAAAACTTTTTTCTCGAAGTCCAGAGCAATGGAATTCCAGTACAGGAAAAGGTTAATCAGCATCTTCTTGATATTGGCAAAAGACTTTCGATTCCTCTTGTAGCAACAAACGACTGCCACTATCTCGACAAAGAGGATGTTTATGCGCATGAAGTGCTTTTATGTATACAGACCGGAAAAACCATAAACGACCCGAATCATTTCAAATTCGCGACGGACCAGCTCTATTTTAAATCAAAACAGGAAATGTATTCATCTTTTTCCTCTTATCCTGGAGCGCTTGATAACACTGTTAATATAGCTAAAAGGTGCAGTGTTGAATTTGATTTTTTAACAAAATCAGGCAGCATATATCATTTCCCAAAATTTGGTCTTTCTTCTGATTCTTCTTCTGATTCTTCTTCTGATTCTTCTTCTGGCCAGACTGCGGCTGAAATTTTCGAGCAAAGGGTCAGGCAGGGATACGCCCACATATTACAGCGTATAAAAACAAAGAATCCTGATATTGATGAGAAAATTTATAATCAACGTATTGATTATGAAATTTCAATAGTAAAGGACATGGGATTCCCCGGTTATTTTCTGATCGTTGCCGATTTTATACATTATGCCAGGGAAAACAATATTCCAGTTGGCCCTGGAAGAGGATCTGCAGCAGGAAGTCTTATTGCTTACAGCCTGGGAATTACAGAGCTGGATCCAATAGAACACGGTCTTATTTTTGAACGATTCCTTAATCCTGCCAGAAAAAGTATGCCGGATATTGATGTTGATTTCTGCATAAACGGAAGAGAAGCAATTTTCAAATATCTGGTAGACAAATACGGGGGTGGCGATTATGTCGCCCAGATAATAACCTTTGGAAAACTCAAAACAAGAGCAGTTATACGCGATGTCGGACGGGCGCTTGAAATACCACTGCGCGAAGTAGATACAATCGCAAAGATGGTGCCTGATGTTCTTAATATAAGCCTTGATAGTGCGTTGAAGCAGGAGCCTAAATTTAAGCTTCTCGCAGAAAAAAATTCTCAGATAGATAAGCTAATAAAAATATGCCGGGTTCTTGAAGGATTGCCGAGACATGCATCAACACATGCCGCAGGTGTCGTGATAGCAGATAAACCTCTTGTGGAATATTTGCCGTTATGCAGAGGCAAAAAAGGGGAAGTAGTAACTCAGTTTGACATGAAATGTGTTGAGAAAATCGGGCTGGTAAAATTTGACCTTTTAGGCCTTCGTAACCTTACAGTTATCGCTAATACCCTTTCCCTTATTGCCGCACGCGGCAGTGTTCCTCCGGATTTTGCAAGTCTTGATTTTAAAGATCCTGATACTTACAGGCTTTTAGCGTCAGCCGACACAAGCGGAGTGTTTCAGCTTGAAAGTTCAGGCATGAGAGATTTGCTTATAAGACTTCAGCCCGAATGCTTTGACGACATTATCGCTCTTGTTGCTCTTTACCGTCCGGGACCGCTTGACAGTGGAATGGTAGATGATTTTGTTGACAGAAAACACGGCAGGAAATCCGTCAAATATATTATACCTGAACTTGGGCCTATTTTAAAAGAAACTTACGGTGTTATTGTATATCAGGAACAGGTTATGAAGATTGCCGGGGTGCTGGCAAGTTATTCCATGGCAGAGGCGGATGATTTACGCAAAGCAATGGGAAAAAAAATACCGGCAATTATGGCTAAGCACACTCTGCGTTTCATGCGGGGAGCAAAAGACAATGGTATTGCTTCTGACAAGGCAAAAAAAATATTTGAGCTTATAGAAAAATTCGGCGGATATGGATTTAACAAATCTCACAGTGCTGCATACTCTCTTATCGCATACCGGACTGCCTTCCTTAAAGCACATTTCCCTGTAGAACTGATGGCTTCTTTACTTACGAGTGAAATTCATTCTATTGACGGTGTCGTGAAATATATTGCCGAATGCAGGAGCCATGGAATAGAAGTTTCCCCCCCGGACATAAATGAAAGCGGCAAGAAATTTACACCTGTCGGCTCAAAAATAAGATTCGGGCTTGTGGCGGTTAAAAATGTTGGAGAAGGAGCAATTGATTCTATAATCAAAGCAAGAAAAGATGGAAAATTTTCTTCCCTGTATGATTTTTGTGAACGGGTTGATTTGCGGACGGTTAATAAAAGAGTTATTGAAAGCCTTATAAAATGCGGAGCCTTTGATTGTATGAGTGCTAATCGTAGTCAGATGATAGAATCCATAGAAGATGTCATTGATTATGGGCAAAGAGTACAAAGAGAAAAAGCAGATCCACAGATAGGAATATTTGGTGATGTTTGCGAAAGCATTATGCATCCTCCCCTGCCGGTGGTTGATGAGTGGGCCGAAAAGGAGATTTTAGCCTTTGAAAAAGAGTCGCTTGGTTTTTATATAACAGGCCATCCTTTAAAAGGGCATGAGGCGTTGCTTGATAAGTTTACAAATGCAAATTCTGTTTCAATAAAAGAAAAAAGTGATGGTGAAATAGTCAGAATCGGTGGCATTATAAGTCACACTAAAACCAATGCTACAAAAAAAGGTGATTTAATGGCCTTTGTAACAATAGAAGACCTGCTTGGTTCTTTTGAAGTTACGATTTTTCCTCTTGTTTATAAAAAAATACAAGAGTTATTAGTAGAAGACAACCTAATCATTTTGCAGGGGCGGGTGCAGAAGGATGAAAAGTCGGTAAAAATACTCGTAGACACGCTGGTTCCCATGAATAAGGCTGAGGAAACCTGGATTACAAGCATTAATTTTTATCTGGATATAACTAAGACTGAAAAAGAAATGCTTACCAGACTTTATGATATAGTAAGTAGATATCCTGGATCATGTCCGGCCTATATACATTTGCGGGATCCTGATAAAACAGAAACAGTTATTGCCTTGCCCGATACCATGAAGCTTAAACCTGATTCGGCATTAATAAGCGAGGTCAACAAACTTTTTGGCTATAAGGCTGTGGAAACAGTTTGCAAAGAAGCAGCTGTTTCTCCAAAATCTAATAATTTTCGTAATAATGGGAAAAAGAGATTCAGGAATGTCTGATCAAAAAAACAGCAAAAAAATAAAGACGTATGCTGTCTTGCTGGCAGGCGGAACAGGCACACGTTTATGGCCGGTTTCAAGAGAATTATATCCCAAACAGCTTGTAAAATTTATTGGTAAAGATTCTCTTGTGCAGAGTACTATAAAAAGGCTGAGTCCTGTTATAGATAATAAAAACATAAGAGTCGTTTGCGGCAAGGAGCATTTTCATGAAATCACGAGGCATATTTCTGAAACAGGTGTTCCTGCCATAGGCAAAATAATATCTGAACCATGCGGACGCAACACAGGGCCGGCAATCCTTTTTGGTGTTCTTAATATACTGAAAACTGATTCAGATGCGGTCGTATCTGTTTTTCCTGCTGATCATGTTATCAGCAATATCAGAGGCTTTCATGAAAGGGTCAAGGCAGCTATACGGCTTGCGAGTGACGGATATATTGTTACATACGGCATAAAACCAGGTTATCCTGAAACCGGGTATGGATATATTGAGGGCTCTGAAAAGCTATCTGATAATGCTCTTTCTATAAAAAGATTTGTTGAAAAACCTGATGAGGATACTGCAAAAAAATATATTGATGCCGGCAATTTTTTCTGGAACAGCGGGATGTTTACCTTTAAAGCCTCTGTTATAATCAAAGAATTTGAACGTTTTCAGCCTGAGCTTTTAAAAAGTATGAAACATCTTGTTTTTAGAGAAAAAGCCGTAACTCTGGATGAATATGAGCAGCTTCCTGATATTGCCTTTGACCGCGCAATAATGGAAAAGACAGACAAAGCAGTTGTTTTGCCTTCAGATTTTGGCTGGAGTGATATTGGTTCATGGAAATCTCTTTATGACTTTCTTCCAAAAGATGAAAACAAAAATGTTATTGACGGGGATGTAATAGCAAAGGACACAAAAAACTGTTTTATAATGGGACGCGAAAGGCTTATAGCGACCAATTACATTGAAAACATCGTGGTTGTTGAAACACCTGATTCTGTGTTTATTTCAAATATTGATAACAGCAGGGACGTCAAGTCTATTGTGACAGAACTAAAGAAAAAAGGCAGAAAAGAATATCACGAACACAAGACTCTGCATTATCCCTGGGGAGTCTCGACTGTATTGGAAGAGAAAGATAATTTTACAATATCCAGGTTAACCATATATCATGACTCAATTCTGGAAATTAAAGCCGATGCACCGGCAATAAATCATCTGCTTGTAATAGAAGGCAGGGCAAGTATTAAATCAAACAAACAGACAGGTTTACTTGAAAAAGGGGAATCATTGATTATTTCTGATAAGGACACTGTTGAAGTGAGCAATCCTGAGATCAGACCGCTGTATATCGTTCAGGTGCAAATGACGACGCCATCAACCATGGAGTATTAACAATTTATTATGAAAGTACCATTACTTGATCTTAAAGCCCAGTATAAAACCATTAAAGAGGATATTATAAAAGTTACTGAGGAAATATTTGAAAGCCAGTATTTTATCCTTGGGCCTCATGTTGATAAACTTGAAAAAGAAATTGCAGCCTATTGCCGCACGCATTATGCAACAGGCGTTTCATCAGGCACAGATGCCCTGCTTATTTCACTTATGGCCGCCGATATTAAACCTGATGACCGGGTTATAACTACTCCATATACTTTTTTTGCAACAGCCGGCTCAATAGTACGCGCAGGCGCAAAGCCTGTTTTTGTTGATATTGATCCAGACACATATAATATATCTGCTGACTGCATGGACAGAGTTATATCTGATATGAATGAAGAGGAACGCATGCGTCTTAAAGCAGTAATACCGGTTCATCTTTACGGCCAGTGCGCGGATATGCAGAGTATTTTGAAGATAGCCGGGGAATACAATCTGATTGTTATTGAAGACGCAGCTCAGGCCATTGGAGCCGAGTATAACAAAATCAGAGCAGGCTCTATGGGTGATTTCGGATGTTTTTCCTTTTTTCCTTCAAAAAATCTTGGAGCTTTTGGCGATGGGGGAATTGTAACAACAAATTCAGAAAAATCTCATGATAAGTTGCGGATACTCAGGGCTCATGGCGGGCAACCAAAATATTATCATAAGATTATAGGCGGTAATTTCAGGCTGGATGCATTGCAGGCTGCAATTGTTTCAATAAAACTTGCCCATCTTGATGACTGGACAAAAGCCCGTCAGGAAAATGCCCGTAAATACAGAGAACTTTTTGCCAATGCCGGCCTGGAAGATGTTGTCAAACTTCCGTCTGAAAAAGAAAACAGGCATATATACAACCAGTTTGTAATAAGCGTTAACGAAAAAAGGGACGAACTTCGTCTTTTTTTAACTGATGCGAAAATAGGGACAGAAATTTACTACCCTGTGCCGCTGCATTTACAGGAATGTTTTTCATCTTTAAATTACAAAAAAGGTGACTTCCCTGCGTCTGAATATGCCGCCGCTCATACACTTGCCCTCCCGGTCTACCCGGAACTTTCAGATGATCAGCAGGTATATGTGGTTGAAAAAATAAAAGCATTTGCAAGACGTTAGCCCATCTGTTTTATTTAATTTATGATTGGTTTATCTTTTTTAAAACCGCTGTTATGTCTTCTCCAAACTCTTCTTTTTGCCAGTTTTTCAGCTCCTTAATTTTTTTAATATCGTTTTTATTAAGCGGGTTGTGACTGGCAATAGAGTTTATCGTTGCGTTGGTCAGGACTATCGAAGGATCAATCTCAAGAGCTCTGGCCTTATTATTTCTCCAGTTTTCAAGAGGTCTTATTCTTTCTGTAACCTCAGGCTTTTTTAAAGGAACCCTTTTATTACGAGGATAAACAGGAAGTGTGTTTTCAGGCATATTCAAAGCTTTATTTATTAAATCTTTTATGACATTTCCATGCATGCTGATTTGTTTGTCACTCAATGTGTTTGTTCTTTTTAATTGCAGCAGACTTGTTGGTTTTGCCTCAGCAAGTTTTATCATTGATCGGTTGGAGAAAATCTTAAACAGAGGTCTGTCTTTTTTTCCAGCTATTTTAAATCTTAATTGAAGAAGCTCTTCAAGAACAGCAAGGCTTCTGGGGCTTAACTTTCCTGAGCCTTTAAATTTTAAATAAAGATTGTTTGTGTCTGATAAAGCAGGAGGTCTTACTTTACTTAAAATTTCGCTTTCTTCATATACCCATGAAAGGCGCTGTTTTTCCATCAGCTCCTTTTTAAGCAATTCTGCAAGAGGAATAAGGCAGATCGCATCATTTGCAGCGTATTCAAGCATTTCTTCAGGCAATGGCCTTTTTGACCAGTCTTTTTTTTGATACTTTTTATTCATCTTTAGATTTAGCTTGTTTTGAACAAGTGCATCCAGACCTGTTGCCTTTAATCCTAAAAACGAGGCCGCAATCTGCGTGTCAAAAAGATTGTTTATAGTTATTTGAAAATCTCTGTATAGGGAACGTATGTCATAGTCGGCTCCGTGGAGGATTTTTTTTATTCCACGGTTTGCAAACACAGGTTTAAGCGAAGAAAGATCATTTAATTTTAAGGGATCTATGATTACATTCATTTTTTTTGAAGCCATCTGGATAAGGCATACTTTTTCCTTAAAATGAAACATGGAGTCTGCTTCCATATCAAAGGCAATAATTTCTTCCTTTTTAAATAGAGACACAATTTCTTTGAGTCTGGATTCTGTATCTATAATCCTATAATTGAAATCATTATAATTTTTCATTTTTATTCTTGACCTAAAGGGCTGATTCTCATAAATATCTATATCGAATTTCGTACATATTTTATTTGTAAAATTTATTTAAGCCTTTTTACTGCTTTGATATTGCTAAAGGTTAAGGGTGCAAACCCTTGTATCTACTATATCTTAACACCTAAATTGCGCGAAACACTTATAGGGAAATACCTGACATATGATAAATATAACACTTCCTGATAGTAATATAAAGAGTTTTGACAACCAGCCTACAGGTTTTGACCTGGCGATGAGCATTTCAGAAGATTTTGCCCGTAACTGTGTCGCCATGGAAATCGATTCAGTCTTAATTGATTTAAACACAAAGATAACCAGCGATTCTTCTGTAAAATTAATCACGACTAAAGACAAAGAAGGTCTTGAAATTCTTCGCCACAGCGCAGCGCATGTTATGGCCCAGGCAATTTTGCATATTTATAAGAATGCAAAACTGACCATCGGCCCTGTTGTGGAAGATGGTTTTTATTATGATATTGATATGGAGCCTGTTTCAGAAGATGATTTTCCTAAAATTGAAGCTGAGATGAAAAAAATCATAAAGGCAAAGATTCCATTTAAAAGAAAAATGGTGTCAAAATCCAAGGCAATGGATTTTTATATCAATGAACCATATAAGCTGGAAATGATTTCAGAGCTTCAAGATGGAACAATATCTTTGTATGAGCAGGGTGATTTTACAGATTTATGCCGTGGGCCTCATGTTCCCCACACAGGATTCGTAAAAGCAGTAAAACTTATGAAGGTCTCAGGAGCTTACTGGCGGGCTGATCAGACGAATCAGCAACTTCAAAGGATTTACGGCACTGCATTTTTTAACAAAAAAGAGCTTAAATCATATCTTAATTTTCTGGAAGAGGCAAAGAAGAGAAATCATCGAAAGATCGGCATGGCAATGGATCTTTTCAGCTTTCATGAAGAGGCTCCTGGAATGCCTTTTTTTCATCCAAAAGGAATGGATATCTGGCAGTCTCTTATTGATTACTGGAGGTTGGAACACAGGGCCGCAGGTTATGTTGAAATAAAGACCCCTGTTATGCTTTCACGCAAGCTTTGGGAACAAAGCGGTCACTGGGAAAATTACCGCGAGAATATGTACACATCTATGGTAGATGAAACAGAATATGCAATAAAGCCTATGAACTGTCCGGGAGGTATGCTTTTTTACGGCTCAAAATCTCATTCATACAAGGAACTGCCGATACGTGCAGCTGAAATAGGACTTGTGCACCGCCACGAATTAAGCGGAGTATTATCAGGATTGTTCAGGGTCAGGGCATTTCATCAGGATGATGCGCATATTTTCATGACTCCGGAACAGATGGAAGATGAAATCATTGGTGTATTCAGATTGGTAGAAAGCATCTACAGCACTTTTGGACTTAGTTTTTATTTAGAGCTTTCAACGCGTCCTGATAAATCCATAGGCACAGACGAACAATGGGAATTTGCTACAGAGGGCCTGAAGTCGGCTATCAAAACTTATGGTCTGGATTATAAGATTAACAAAGGCGACGGCGCTTTTTACGGGCCAAAGATAGATATGCACATAAAAGACGCGTTGAACAGAACGTGGCAGTGTGGAACTATTCAACTGGACCTGGCTTTGCCAGAAAGGTTTAACCTTACATATATTGACAAAGACAATGAAAAACAGCGCCCCCTTATGATTCACAGGGTTATTTTTGGCTCCATTGAGCGGTTTTTCGGCATTTTGATTGAGCACTTTGCAGGAAAGTTTCCATTATGGATGGCGCCTGTGCAGGTAATTATATTGCCGATCAATGATGCCCTTATCCCTTATGCCAGCGAAGTAAAGACAGATCTTATAAAAGCAGGATTGCGTGTCGAGTTAGACGGCCGGACAGAGAGTCTTAATAAAAAAATTCGTGAAGCCCAGATAAACAAAATTCCGCTTATAATTACCATCGGTAAAAAGGAAAAAGAAGCAGGTTCTCTTTCAGTCAGGACTTTAGACGGCAATGTCAAATACGGGGTTGGCATTGATGAGTTTTTAAACAGAGTTCTTGAATGTATTAAGGAAAGAAAACTCGATCCGCAAATATTTTAATTCCGAAAGTATGCGAAGAGTGGTATTCGTGGTAAAAATATCGCAGTAAACTCCTCAATAAAGACCTTTGGAGACCTTTGAAAAATGTTCAATTTTGCAGCTCCAGACCAATGGGGCAGTGATCAGAACCATAAATGGTATTGTCAATAAAGGCAGCCTTTACACCTCTGTTTTCAATCATATCCCTGGTGACAAAAAAATAGTCAATACGCCAGCCAATATCCCGCTCCCTTGCATTGAAACGATACGACCACCACGAATATTTTACTGAATCGGGATTCAGATATCTGAAGCTGTCCATATAACCGCCGGCAATTATTCTGTCCAGCTCTTCTCGTTCAATTTTGAGGAACCCGGAGGTTTTTTTATTGGACTTGGGATTTTTAAGATCTATTTCATTATGCGCTGTATTATAGTCGCCGGTAATAATTACACTTTTACCGCTGTTTTTATAAACATCTGCATAGGCAAAAAAATCTCTGTAGAAATTCAGCTTGTATTGCAGCCGTTCTTTGCTCATCTGTCCGTTGGGGAAGTAGACATTAAAAAAAACAAAGTCTTTAAACTCCAACTCTATTATCCGTCCTTCATCGTCGTATTCAGGTCGGCCAATACCGTATTTTACACTCAGCGGTTCTATCCTCGTATAAACACCTACTCCGCTGTAGCCCTTTTTGACTGTTGAAAATGCCCAGTAAGACTTGTATCCTTCAATGTCTTTCATCTGATCTGTAAGCTTTATTTCCTGCAGTTTAGTTTCCTGAACGGCAACCAGATCAGCGTTCATTTTCCTGAAAGCTGACAAAAAATCCTTTTGCATTATTGCGTTCATTCCATTGACATTCCAGGAAATCATCCTGATTTTTTTTTGATTCATAATTCAGCTTTCTGTAAATTCATCTAAATTTTGTCACATTAATTTTTTCGCATAATTCATTGACCGGGCATTTGCTGCAAAAAGGTGAAACAGGCCTGCAGATAGTCTGTCCAAAGGCTACCAGAATTTCATTATATTTCATCCAGTATTTACGCGGAAGCTTTTTCCTGAGCGCAAATTCGGTTTTTTCCGGGTTTTGGGTTTTAATATAACCGATTCTGTTACTTATACGATGAACATGTGTATCCACGCAGATAGCTTCTTTGCCAAAGCCTTCAATCAAAACCAGATTTGCCGTCTTTCTGCCTACACCGGGCAGTTTCAGCAGTTCATTAATGCTGTCCGGTACGTTTCCGCCATATTGTTTTATCAGTATTTCGCTGATTTCCTTTATCCTTGCTGCTTTGGTATGATAAAAACCTACCGGATAAATCATGGATTTAATTGCTTCAACATCCAGTTTTATGAATTCTTCCGGGGTCCTGGCTTTTTCAAAAAGCCTCTGGCATGCAATAATAGTAACATCGTCTTTGGTCCTGAGAGACAGCAACGTTGAAATCAGAATTTCAAAAACAGAGCCGCCTTTTTTTGAAATCATTTTCAAAGTTGGCGCTTCCCATTTAGTATATTCCTGCTTAAGAATGGAAATAAACCTGTGAATATCAAAATTTTTCATATATTCAGTGTATTGCCTGAGAATATTTATCGCGGCAGGTATTACTGATCCTGCAATAACTTAAAATCAAATAAGGTAAAAAAAGAACTGATTTCTTCGGCAATGGATAGTTGCGTAAAAAATCAACCGGTTTTTCTTTAAAAAAACCGTTGCGGAGTCAAAATCAGCTCTTTTTAAATAAATCCGCTTAATTCATCCGGCAGCCGCCAACTTCTTTGCTTTATCCAGGCATATTTCCAAAAAGATATTTTCTATAAGATAATCCGGGCTTGTCCAACAAACGGTTCAGATTGTGGTTCGTTCCTCACACAATCTAAACTTATTCGTTCTGCCTCTTCGACGGTTTTAGATGAAAGCCTCCAAGCCCTTTCTTTCCATGATATCTAACAGTTTTCTTGATGCACCAGCAGGTTTCTTGTTGCCTTGTTCCCATTTCTGGACTGTTGAAGGGCTGATATTAAAAATGCTGGCAAGAGCTGCCTGACTTAGTTTGAGCTGCTTTCTGATAGAAATTATCTTTTTCGGACTGTATTCCTTAATTTCCGGAAGGCAGAGATTTTCAATATTCTTCATCGTGATATGATCAATCAATCCGCTTTTGTTTAAATCTTTAACAGTACTGGTAATTGATTCTGAAATGGATTTCCTCATGTTTTCACCCCAATAAAATCTCCATTTTCAATAGCTATTGTTATTTCTGCCGCTGAAAAACCCAGTAAAATTTTGGACAATTCGTTGAAAACCTGGAGTTCTTTTTTTGTATAGATGCCCACCAAGACTTGCCTCAAAATGCTCCGCTTGAAGTTCTGTCAAAGCTAACGACAAGTCATCTCTATAAATTTTTTGTTTTGATGCCCATTTTGAGAAATGTTTTGTCATTAACTTTTTCATTGTTTAAGTATAGCACGAGGTGATACATTGTCAATAGGGGAAACGATTAAAAATCAATATGGATAGTATAGGTGTGTCTACTGTAGAACGCTGAAATCAGGGGCGCAGCTTTTTGTGTCGGCTGCATTTGTTTGGTTATCTTTTTTCATTTGATGACAGCACTTTTAATCCGCAGTACTTCTCAATAGGCTGAAAATCTTTATCATTGTGTAGAAGTGGTATATCATTTTCGATGGCAGTTGAGGCAATCATGCAGTCTAAGGGTTTTCGGATAGTTATACCTTTTTTACGCAATTTTCGATAGATTTCTGCAGAACGTAAAAAGACGGTATAGGGCATTGGAAAACAAATCAAAGTCTTGAACAAGTCTCTTGTTTTTTTAAATTCAGTGTCTTTTCGAATACCTTGAAGCACCTCTGTCAAAATGATTCCACAGGTACAAATATCTTCTCTGTATTCAATAAGATCCTCTAAAATTGCCACATGCGGTAACGATCGTGCTGCAAAGAAATCGATCCATACTGTCGTATCAACAAGGATTATCATATATCTCGACCTTGCCGCCACTCGTTAAGATCACCCTCCCAATTGATTTTGCCTTTGAGTTCAAGAATTTTAGTTTGAGATTCATGACGGTACAACTCACGCAACGCATGATCAATCAGAGCTTTACGAGTTTTTATTCCGGTTGCTCTTAAACAATTTTCAACAAGTTTATCATCTATCACAATATTTGTACGTTTCACTAAATACCTCCTTTGTATTTATCATACACCTTATCACAGATATTGTGTGTACGCAAATAAGATTATGCGAAAGAAACAAGGGATGGGGTCAAAGGGATGGGGGGGGATGCTTGCAATTTTTAACGCCAGACTCAATCCGAATCTTTTTCCAAAACTGCTCAATGTCTACTTGCAAATGACTTTTTACGATCTCATCAAATTTGGTTGTATAAGAGGGCCTTTTAATCGGGAGATGACCCCCAAATAATACATGACTTCGTTTTTTTATAATGTAAGAAAATTCGGCATTGCCTTTTTATAATGTCCAAAAACTCAGAGTGTGCATAATGAACGGACATTCTGAGAAACGTTTTCACCTAATCACCTTCTCAATTCTATCGGCGTCGCGGTTATCTGCTATGCCAGCGCAGTAGTCACGTATTACCTTTACTTTGGCTTGTCCAATACCTTTAATGCTCAGAAAAGTTTTATCGGGTGCGGCTGCAATACGGTTCGGGGTATTTAAACCCATTTCGGATAACTCATCTTGTGTCGAAAGGTTTAACTTAGGGATTGTGTCAATAAATTCCGGGAAGAATTGTCCAATAATCGCCTCTATACCACCATGCTTGTCTACATAAGTTTTCCAGTTGCCCGCTCTTGACATCTCACGTAGTTTTTCGATGCGATCTTCAATCGGTTCATAGAGTTCGACAATTTTCCGTATAGCGATCAGGAAGGGCAAATATTCATCTGGCAAAATCTGCCCTATCTCTGACGCGTGAGCCCCCTCTTCAATTTCATCAACATCAACCCCCATTTCCCTGAATGTCTTTGTCTTTGGATCCCATCCCCCCTCCCAGCCTTCCTTCGCTATCCTGGGTGGAGGCGTTCTTTTGTCAGTGTGAATTTCACCATGATGCACCAACACTCGCAAAGGGGTGCGAAGTTGCATAGTGGCGGAAAATTCAAGTCCCGTGAGGATATCGTCATTACCCCACGCGGAAAGGGGTTCGTTCTGCAATTCACCTACGGTTTTTCTGACTGGAGACGATTTATCACTTGCGCCGGAAATAAGTCGTTTGATCATGCCCATGATGCTCATTGCTTTCCCCCGATGTGTTTGATAAAGCATTGCTTCTAATGAAATGTTGTTTCTAATTTTTCTAATTCTGATATTGATTTATCATAAAAGGATGCCCTACCGCATTTTGCTTGAAGTTCAGCTTGTGTTGATTTTATGGTTTCGATGACTTTTGCTTTTCGTTTCGCCCTTGCATTTTCTTTTTTCAATGCATTTATTTCATTTTCTTGTTCTCCGCAAAATCTTTTCATGGCATTAAGAAGTGCTTTGCAATAAAAGTCGTTCAAGTCAAAATCACTTGGGTTTGATAATATTGCAAGTTGATAATCTTTAGGTGGTCGGTCGTAATACGAAGACTTATAATAGTCTATTGCCGCCTGAATATATACAGAATACTGTGGGTTATTTTGTCCCTGTTTTAAAGTATCGATAATGGTTAAGAGAAAGTCATGCCGACTTTTAATTGTTTCAATATTTTTTGATGTGCCGATGATGTAAACAGTTTCCATAACCTGAATCCCTGCTCTCCGGATGCACATTGCAATAAAATTGTCCATAATAATCCCCCCTTTTTACTTCCTGCACGATCCATTTCCATTATATGTTTTAGACAGATTCAGAACATCCCTTTCTCCAAAGATTTTAAGAAAAAAAACGGCGGCTTATTACGAAAGCCTTAAAAAAGCACAAAAACCCCGGCAAGAAGCCCTCCTTTCGTTAAAGGGCAAGCTCTCCTATAGACTCCCTCGTAAAAGTCGATTCCGCCGCCCGGGTGTCGGCAATAAACCCGGCAGTTGTCGACGTCAGGTGAGTGTTTGGTTATGTGATTACATACTGAAATCATGGCAATTTTATCAATGGCTTTTCGTTTTAAAACAGCTCGGACATACTGTTTTACCTTTGTAGATTTCTATATCTGCTGAGGGAAAACTGATTCCACATAATTGGCATTTTGATTTCCTGATGTTTTCTATCTCATCACTAATAAACTCATTACCGCAATGTTTACATACTTTAGCTTCCAGTTTTATAATTTCAGCACATTTGGGGCACTTTTTGCTATCTGACAAGATTAATTTCTTCTCCACTTTATTTTTTTCATCAGGTCTATTGTTTTCTGTATAGGCCCATACGGCCGCAGCTACCCAACCCAAAAAAGTCCAACCTGCCAAAAGGTTCAATATTCTAATAGAGGTAGCTTTAGAATGCTTTCTCCACGAAGCAACAATTGATGGTGCAAAGTAAAAAAACACTAAAAATAGAAACCCTACAAATTCTGGTCCACCAATTCCGAACATAATGATCCCTCCTTTCTTAAATTAATCTCACATAACAGTTGCAATGGAACGCAGCGGAATTTGCATCCGAGTTAATTTGTCTTGTTAAGTTTCTGTTTGTAACGATGAAGCAGAAAGTTACTGACAGCCGCGGACGCGTCACTCACCAATCGAGCATGGGATTCGTTAACCTCATAGTCGTTGGGGCTGGAACCATGGGCAGTTCCAAAATGTGTCCTAAGCGAACCTACAGCCTGAAATATACTCTTCACTCCACCAACCAACTGCTTGAGGTCATTATCAGCTTCCTTGTTTCCAGAAAGATCAAGTGCCTTTACTGTCGCACTTATAAGTTTCGAAATATCCTTTTTTTGAGGTAATGACTCGGACAGTTCCAAGAGAATCTTACGGCAAAGTGACTCTAAAAAACTCGATGTTCTGTTTATAGAGTCGGCTGGATCAATCTGAATTTGATTCCTTGCTTTAAGCCAGTCTCGATGCAAATTATTATCATCGATTTTTTTCAACTCCTCAACAAGAGAATCATAAACTGTATTTGATTGTGAGTTTAGGGCTTTTTCTAAAACATTTATCGACGCTCTTGAGTCTTCTTCGAAATCCTCTATAGTGCGCTCCAAATCTGTCATAAGGGAATCAATTGCGCGTCTACCCGATAATCTTTCAAGCCATTCAATAGGACAACCAGATAAATCCTTTATTTTATACGACCAACTTTCGTTAGGAACATTATTCGTTGAATCTTCAAAGTCATCTTCAGTTGATCGATACGCGATTCCTAACTTGCCTTTGCTGAAAAAGAGGTGACCATACACCGAATCATCAGGACTTATTGTTTCCAAAGTTACATTTTTGGATTGTGCATAAACATAGATATCACTCAATGCGTCTGCGAGGACATTTTGAAGTTTTTCAAGTTTCTCGTAGAAATATTTCCTACTCGTTTTTACATGAGCGCTTTTTGCTCTTATTCGATCAATAGAACTCATTATCCGGCCTCCGTTGAAACTTAACACTAGGCATCAGCGGCGCGAGGTTCGAGCGTCCGCCTGAATGCCCTTGACCCCTATTTGTTTGTAATTTTATGCGCTTCAGCTCTCGACTTACTGTGGTATGATGCCGGTTAATTCTCCGGGCAATCTCGCGCAGGCTAAATTTTGCGACTTTTAAATGACTAATGACATATCGTTCCTGTTCTGTTAAATGGGTATAGGACATGATGGGCTCCTTCTGGTTTTGAGTTGGTCGTGCTTCTCAATATACCAGAAAACCTGTCATGTCCTACTATTTTAACTTAAGTGGTGCACTTTGAAGTTGAATTCACCAGCTTTGACCCCTATTTGTTTTCGATAAATCGGCTTTTGGGGATTTTGCCAATCCTGGCATTTCCCCCAAATGATCTCTAATAGTATCTCTCGTTTGTCCAAAAAGACTATGGGGTCAAATGACTTTTTACGACGCCATCAAATTTGGTTGTATAAGAGGGCCTTTTAATCGGGAGATGACCCCCCAGATAATACATGACATCGTTTTTTTAAAATGTTAATCAAATACACATTAT
>CAYYMU010000028.1:0-17117 GCA_964472445.1 uncultured Desulfobacteraceae bacterium | reverse complement strand
GTTTACCCGCCTTTGGCGGCGCCGGAGGCGACCAGGGTTCATATACAAGGCGTAGTTTTTTTTCAGGACCGAAGGCATACATATAGTATGTCGAGGGTCTGAAAAAATACTACAACACAGTAGATGCGACTTTTTACGACGCCATCAACGTTAATGGTTATGAAAAACAACCTGGTATAAATTTTTGCTTGATTTCCATAATAAAAAAAAATATCATTTACAGTTTAAAAGATCATACGCAAAATTCTTGTTCAAGCGTTAAAAATATTTCGATTTGCAATTGATTGTATACGGAAAATTAATAAATGGAAACTATAAAAATCTTAGGCACAGGTTCTTATCTGCCTGAAAAAGTGTTAACAAATTTTGATTTGGAAAAAATGGGTCTGGACACCAGCGATGAATGGATTATTCAACGCACAGGAGTAAGTGAAAGAAGAATAGCTGATCCAGATGTTACAACTTCAGATCTTGCATGTGAAGCCTCGCTAAAGGCCATCGAAATGGCAGGAATGACCGCTGAAGATATTGATCTTATAATTCTTGCCACCATAACACCTGATACATGTTGTCCTTCAGGCGCCAACTGGCTGCAGGGCAAATTAAATGCGCCGCAAGCTGTAACATTTGATATTACCGCGGCCTGTTCAGGTTTTATATTCGGCCTGAATGTTGCTGAGCAATATCTTAGAACCGGAACCTACAAAAATGTTCTTGTCGTGGCATCTGAAGTCATGTCACGAACCGTAAACTGGAAAGATAGAAACACCTGCATCCTGTGGGGTGATGGTGCAGGAGCTGCTTTATTAACAATATCAGGTAAGAAGGGGCATGAGATTTTATCCACTCACATTCATACAGACGGAGCTAATGGCCAAGATCTTCTGATGCCGGGCGGAGGGTCAAAAACTACGCCTATTTCTCATGAAAGTGTTGACAAGGGATTGCATTCTCTTGATATGATTGGAGCTAATCTTACCTTTAAAGTAGCTGTAAAGAGGTTTATCGAATCAATAAAAGAGTCTGCTCTGCACAACAATATAGAGATAAAAGATATAAACTGGTTTATTCCACACCAGGCGAATATCAGGATGTTTCATTTTATCTCCAAATCACTTAAAATACCATTTGAGAAATTTTATATGACCATTCAAAAGTATGGCAATATTTCTTCAGCATCATGCGCTATAGCTCTTGATGAAGCTGTGCGTGATAAAAGCATCAAAAAAAATCATCTGGTCTGCATGCCGGTTTTTGGCGGCGGGTTAACTTGGGGCAGCGCTCTAATTAAATGGTAGTATTCTGCCTGTTGCAGCTAATATGAAAGACTCTGGTTACAAATATATTTTTGGGCCTGTTCCATCAAGGCGGCTCGGCATGTCTCTTGGTGTAGACCTAATGCCTCATAAAACATGCAGCCTCAATTGTGTTTACTGCGAGTGCGGCAAAACAACCCATTTAACGATAAAAAGGGATGAATATATTCCTGTGGAGCTCATAAAAAAAGAGCTCAAAGATTTTCTTTCAGGCAATCCAGAGCTTGATTTTATCACCTTTTCAGGTTCAGGCGAACCAACACTTCATGCCGGCATTGGTGAAATAGCTGAATTTATCAGCACAGATTATCCTCAATACAGATCAGCTCTGCTTACGAATAGCACACTTTTTTATCAGGAAGGTCTTATAGAACAGGTTGCCAGTATAGATATTATTATTGCTTCATTTGACTGCGCCACAAAAAAAAACTTCATAAAAATAAACAGGCCTCATCCTGCTCTTGATTTGAAAAAAATTATCGATGGTTTAATTTGTTTAAGAAAAAGTTTTTCAGGACAGCTGTGGATTGAAGTCTTTTTGGTTCCTGATATAAATGATAACGAGATCGAACTTAAAAAAATAAAAAAGATATTAGATAATATAAAACCTGATAAAATACAGATCAACACTCTTGACAGACCGGGCACTGAAAACTGGGTAAAACCGGTTGACAACGAGCTGTTAACACATGCAAACGAACTCTTATGCGGATTTGAGGTTATTAAAGATTTTACTTCTGAAAAAAATAGTTCTAGATTGAAAAAGGATAATCTTAAGGAGTTTTTATCTGCATTAAAACGCAGGCCATGTACAGATAAGGATCTCTCGCAAATTTTAGGGATTAATGTAACCGAAGTTAAAAACTACCTTGAACCTCTAATAAAAAGCGGTAAGATTAAAAAAAAAGAAATGCCAAGGGGTACTTTTTATATAACCAGATAATTTCATGAATTATCTATTCGTAAGTAAATATGGATGGTAACAATGCCGGTTTATGTGTGGAAAGGTAAAAACAGTAAAAAACAGGCACGAAAAGGTGAAATGGAAGCTTCGAGCAGGGAAGCTGTCCAGGCAAATTTAGCCAAAATTAAGATATTGTCTCCAAAGATTAAAGAAAAACCAAAAGATCTTTTTGAGAATATCGCCTTTATGCAGCCTAAGGTTGCGCAGGCGGATACAATACTTTTTTGTCGGCAATTTTCGACCATGATTGATTCAGGTCTTCCAATAGTACAGTGCCTTGACATACTCTACTCACAACAGGAAAACAAAACATTCAAAAAAATGTTGAAAAAAATAAAAGAATCTGTGGAAGGCGGCGAAACCCTTGCTGATTCTTTAAAAAAATATCCGAAAAATTTTGACGATCTTTTTGTAAACATGATAGAAGCTGGTGAAACAGGCGGTATACTCGATACTGTTTTAAGAAGACTTTCAACTTACATGGAAAAAGCCGCAAAACTTAAAGCTAAAATAAAAGGCGCTATGACCTATCCAATAGTTACCCTTATTATAGCTGCACTAGTTGTGGCCATAATAATGGTCTTTGTTATCCCTGTATTTGAAGACATGTTTAAAGGAATGGGTGGCGCCCTTCCCTTACCAACACAAATTGTTGTAAATATGAGCAGGTTTATTAAAAGCAATGTATTATATATAATAGGATTAATAGTTTTTATAATATTTGCATTAAAAAAATTTTATAAAAGCAAAAAAGGAGAGGAGCTTATAGACGATTTATCCTTAAACCTGCCTGTAATGGGAATGCTGTTGCGTAAAGGAGCGGTTGCAAAATTTACAAGAACCATGAGCACCATGCTTACCAGTGGAGTCTCGATTTTAGACGCTCTTAATATTGTAGCCAAAACAGCAGGCAACAAAACAATTGAAGCTGCCTTATATGAGGTGCGTTCCAATATTTCCGAAGGCCGCACAATGGCAGACCCCCTTGCCGAAAGCGGAGTTTTCCCGCCTATGGTCTGCCAGATGATAGCAGTAGGTGAAACTACTGGGGCAATGGATGAAATGCTGAAGAAAATTGCAGACTTTTATGATGATGAGGTCGATCAGGCTGTAGCAAACATGACTGCATTGATAGAACCTTTTATGCTTGTATTTCTCGGCGTTGTCATTGGAGGTCTCGTTGTTTCGATGTATCTGCCCATTTTCAAGATGGCTGCCGCTTTGGGTTAACAGTTAAAAAATCTTTCATCTAAACAAATTTTATTCTCCTTTTTCACTCCTTTTACATAACAGAAAATAATTTATGGCGTCGTAAAAAGTCAAAAAAAAAACACTTTTTGCGAATCGTGTTAAGTGTTAAGAGCTTGATATAACAATTAAATGTTTTATCTTAACACCTAACACTTAACACCTGATGAATTCGATTTTTTACGAGGGCGTCAATAATTGACAACCCTCAAATTTTTCACAGTTTGCCAAATATTTGAATGCTAAAAAAATCTGCTTGATTTTAAGAGGCCTTTGAAAACAAATTAGACAATTGAATAACTTTAGCTTGAAATTCAAGGCAGTTAATCATCTAAGTAAATCTTGACACATACCTGCAAATAAATTAGTAGATAAAGTTTAATTCTAAGAGCTGCTAATAATGATGAAATTATAAAAATTCAAACTCGTCGGTCTTGATGAATTCGTAAAAAGTTGTCACTCCGGTGAAAATGAAAACCGGAGTCCAGATTGATCATAACTGTTTGAGAATACTGGATTCAGGCTTTCTCTCGAATGACGGAAATTGGTGTTTTTTGACTTTTTACAACACCATCAGTCTTAGAGGCTCTTGAAAAATGCTTCCTGCTGTCAGCAGGATTAAACATGGATTGGACAGATATGGACAAAACAAACGATATTATTGAACAGCGAAGGCAAAAACTCGAAGACTTAAAAGAGAAAAATATTAATCCTTTTCCAAATGACTTTGTTGTTACAGACACAATAAAAAATATTTTAAATACAATAGAAAAAACTCCTGATTCTATGAAAGAAAATGATCCTGTCTTTGCCGTAGCTGGCCGTATGATGGCAATAAACCGTTTTGGGAAGGCAGCCTTTATAAGATTCAGAGATCGTACAGGACAACTCCAGTCATATATAAGAACAGACCGTATCGGTGCTGAAGCCTTTTCCCTTTTTAAGCAAATCGACATTGGAGATTTTATCGGCATAAAAGGATGGATGTTTAAAACAAAAACAGAAGAATGGACTCTTCTGGCTACTGAAATAAAACTTCTATGTAAAACGATAAGACCACTTCCGGAAAAGTTTCATGGCCTTAAAGATCCTGAAAAACGTTATCGTCAACGCTACATTGACCTGATAATGAATTCAAATACACGTGATATATTTGAAAAACGCAGTAAAACTGTCCAGGAAATACGCAAATTTTTTCTTAATCGTGATTTCCTTGAAGTAGAAACCCCTATGATGCAACCTGTGCCTGGAGGCGCGGAAGCCACGCCTTTTAAAACCTATCATAATGCTCTGGGAATGAACCTTTTTTTACGTATTGCCCCTGAATTATATTTAAAGCGTCTTGTTATAGGCGGCTTTGAAAGGGTTTTCGAGCTTAACAGAAACTTCAGAAATGAGGGGGTTTCAACAAAACATAATCCTGAATTTACCATGCTTGAGTTCTATCAGGCATATGCCACTTATGAAGATTTGATGAATTTGACTGAAGAAATGTTAAGGCTTGTGGCTATAAATGTTACTGGCTCTGAAATAATAAAATTCCAGGGGAACAGCATAAATCTGGGAGGCAGATGGTGTCGAATGGGAATGTTTGAGTCTCTGGAAAAAATCGGGGGCATGTCACCTGATATTTTTAATAACAGAGAAAAACTGCTTGATTTTGCTAATTCACAAGGCATCCCCATAAAACAAAAAACAGGAACAAAAACCATTCGTACTGGAAAAATTATCGCCAAACTGTTCGATATTTTAGTAGAGCCAAAACTGATTCAACCTACATATATTGTCGGATATCCTGTTGAAATTTCTCCTCTTTCCAGAAAAAATAACGATGATCCCACTCTAACAGACCGCTTTGAGCTGTTTATTGCCGGCCATGAAATTGCCAATGGATTTTCGGAACTCAATGATCCTGACGACCAGAAAAAACGTTTTCTTCAACAGGTTGAAGACAGGGAGGGAGGAGATGAAGAGGCCCATTATATGGATGAAGACTATGTTAAAGCATTAGAATACGGAATGCCTCCAACTGCCGGTGAAGGAATAGGAATTGACAGGCTTGCCATGCTTTTAACCGACTCTGCTTCCATACGTGAAGTCATACTTTTTCCGCATATGAAAAAGACAAAAAATTAAGCTTTCAAATTGCTTAATCAATGCTCGAACAAAAAATATTTTTTTATAACTCAACGTTGATGGTGTCGTAAAAAGTCATTTGTAAGCGACATTGAGCAGTTTTGGAAAAAGATTGAAGCTAAAGCTTCCCGGCAAGGAAAATAATCAGTTTTTGGCCGGTCAGATTGAGTCTGGCGTTAAAAATTGCAAGCTGTTTGAGGGCGTTAGCCCGAGTTCTTGCAATTTAGTCAGAATTAATCTGAATCCCAAAAATGCTTACAGAGCGAACAAATCTTACTTTTTACGACACCATCAACGTTATTGACTCGGACAATTTTATTATTGATAAAAACAAAGAACATAAACCGTTTTTCTTTATCTTCATGATAAAAATATCGCGGTACGCTAATTAGAATTTTCTTAAAATTATGAGTTTTGAATATTTCATAGGCAGCCGCTATATGCGCGCCAAACAAAAGCAGACTTTTATTTCATTGATTACAATTCTTTCCATAGCCGGGATTACTATCGGAGTTATGGCCCTTATTATAGTAATTGCCGTTATGTCTGGCGCTGAGTCTGAATTTAAATCACGTATCCTTGGTGTTGAACCGCATATTATGGTGATGCATCATGGTAAAACATTTACAAATTATCAGCAGATAATTAAGGATATTGAAAAAATCAACGGGGTTAAAACAGTATCCCCTTATGTTCTCAGCCAGGTTATGCTCCGTTCATCATCCAGCGTATCAGGATCTGTTTTAAGAGGAATAGATCCTGAGTCCGAAGCTCAGGAAATAAAAAATCTAAACAAAAATTTTCTGAAACAAAAATTAGCGATCAATCATGATGCAGGGCTATCTGATTTTACACCCGGAATTATTTTAGGAAAAGAACTTGCCCGAAATTTAGGTGTAATGGAAAACGATATTATTTATCTGATTTCACCACGCGGAATGCTTGCTCCTGTTGGACATATACCTGCAACAAAACGCTTCAAGGTAACAGGGGTTTTTGAATCTGGAATGTATGAATATGATACATCCCTTGCATACGTTCACCTGAAAGACGCCCAATCCATTATGCACATGGGAGACTCGGTTACAAGTATAGGTGTCCGCATAAATGATGTTTACAAGGCAGCTAATATAGCAGAAAATATTACGACTAAACTTAACCAGAGATATAAAACCATTTCATACTGGTCAAGGGACTGGATGCAGATGAACAGCAACCTTTTTTCCGCGCTTAAACTTGAAAAAAAGGCTATGTTCATTATTTTGACCCTCATCGTTCTTGTCGCTGCCTTTAACATCGCAAGCTCGCTTATTATGATGGTTATGGGTAAAACAAAGGATATCGCCATATTAAAAGCTATGGGCGCGACTAATAAAAACATTGGAAAAATTTTTGTATTCAGAGGAATGATTATTGGCTTAACAGGAACAATTCTTGGACTGTGTCTGGGCCTGACTGGATGCGTACTGCTTAAACACTATAAATTCATCAAGCTTCCTGGAGATGTATATTATTTTACTACACTTCCTGTAAAACTCGAGGCATTAGATGTTTTTGTGATTGTTGCGGCTGCCATGATAATCTCCTGGCTGGCAACACTATATCCAGCACGTCAGGCTTCAAAACTTAATCCTGTTGAGGCAATTCGCTATGGGTAATAATCAAAACAGCGATCATTCTCATATAATAACTGTCAAAAATTTAAGCAAAAGTTTCAGCCATAACGGCATAAAAATTGAAATATTAAAAAATATTAATCTTAGTTTAGACGCAGGAGAAAAAATAGCAATTATAGGGGCATCGGGTATAGGAAAGTCTACACTTCTCCATATTCTCGGCACTCTTGACAGACCTGAGAACGGAACATTTCTTTTCAATAATAAAAATGTTTTTCTTTTTGATAATGAAAGACTTGCGAGGTTCAGAAATGAATCTATTGGTTTTGTTTTTCAGTTTCATCATCTACTCCCGGAATTCAGCGCTGTAGAAAATGCCATGATGCCGGCTCTTATAAAAGGTGTAAACAAAAAAGAAGCAAAAGAAGCTGCTGAGGCAATTCTTATCAGAGTGGGGCTTAAAGATAGATTATCATATAGAATAAATAAACTTTCAGGTGGTGAGCAACAAAGGGTTGCTCTGGCAAGAGCCCTGGTTCTCAGGCCTGTTATTCTTTTAGCTGATGAGCCTACCGGCAATCTTGATGAAAAAAACAAAAAGCAGGTCCACGATCTGCTTATGGAATTAAACCAGGAGCTAAACATGACAATGATTGTTGTTACGCACAGCATAGAGCTTGCATCATATATGTCGCGTATAGTAACCATTGTCGATGGGCAACTGACAAAAACTTAATCATTAAGGTATAAGGTATTTAATTATGTTTAGATCTTTAAAATTCCTGATAATAGCAACAATGTTAATTATTCCCAATGTCGCGTCTTCCCGGGAACCTGTGAGCATTCTTATATTACCCTTTGAAATATATTCTCAGGAAAACCTTTCATATCTCAAAACCGAAATTCCAAAAACAATCGAAAAACATCTTAAACAGGATGAAGCCAGAATAATAAGCCTGGATTCTATTGCTGGCCTGAATGATTATACAGACAGAAAAAATGTATCCGATATAGATGCGATTAGAGATCTCGGTATAAAAAATGCCGCTGACTATGTAGTCTGGGGAAGTCTTACATGGATAGGACAAAAATTCAGCCTGGATGCAAAACTTATTGAGTCTTTTGGTAAAAGGCCTCCGAAAAACTTTTATGTCGAGGGAAGAGGAATAGAAAATCTTCTTGGGTCAGTAGAAAAGCTTGCGGACGAACTTGGCATAAAACTTTTTAAAAGGGTAAAAATCGCAGAGGTAACTATAGCAGGCAACAAGCGTATAGAGGCTGATGCAATTAAAAGGGCATTAAAAACTTCTAAGGGAGATATGTATGTTTCAAAAAATCTTGCCAAAGATCTTAAATCAATATTTTCAATGGGATATTTTGATGACGTAACAATAGAGGCGGAAGATGGGCCAAAAGGAAAGATAATTACCTTCAGGGTACAAGAAAAACCTACTATCAGGGTAATTAATATAAAAGGCAACAAAGCATTTGACGACGAAGAAATAATTGAAAACATGGATATCAAAACCGGATCGATTCTGAACATGTTCAAGATACGCAGTAACATTGAAAGGATAGAGGAACTATATAAAAACAAGAATTATCATAATGTAAAAATAGCTTATAACATAAATAACCTTGAACATAATCAGGCTGATCTTGAATTTGTTATCGAAGAAGGCGAAAAAATCCGAATAAAAAGGATAATATTTGAAGGAAATAAGAATTATTCGAGCAAGAAACTAAAGAAAATGATGAAATCATCTGAAAAGGGTTTTTTTTCCTGGCTTACATCATCAGGAGAACTTAACAAAGAAGATCTTAGTCAGGATATTGTCAAGCTTTCTGCTTTTTATCATAATAATGGTTATATTCAAGCCAGAATTGGTGAACCCCATATTGAATATAAAGACAACTGGATTGATATTACTATAAAAATTTTCGAGGGAACTCAGTTTGAAGTAGGAGAAGTGGATATTGAAGGCGATATAATATTGCCAAAGGAAGAACTGAAAAAAAATGTTAAAATTGCCAAGGAAAAATTTTATAACCGGGAAGTTGTTAGAAACGACGTGCTTTTAATTACAGACATATATTCTGACGAAGGTTATGCATATGCTGAAATATCTCCACGCATAAAAGAAAATCTCGAAAAATCAAATGTAAATATTACCTATGTAATTAAAAAGGGCAAACAGGTTTATTTTGAAAAAATAATTATCGCCGGAAATACCAAAACAAGGGATAGGGTTATTCGTCGTGAGCTCAGGGTTTATGAACAGGAGCTATACAGCGGCAAAAAATTAAAACGAGGGGTACGCAATCTTCACAGGCTTAATTTCTTTGAAGATATAAAGGTTAATACTTCAAAGGGAAGCTCTGATGACAAGATGATTTTAAACATCGATGTTAGTGAAAAGCCAACCGGCATGCTGAGCTTTGGAGGTGGTTACAGTAATGTTGAGAGTCTCTTTGCAATGGCTTCTATTTCCCAGAATAATCTTTTTGGCCGTGGACAGATCCTTAAGTTAAAAGCACAGTTGGGCGGCAAAACAACAAGGTACACTTTGAGTTTTACAGAACCATGGCTGTTTGACATTCCTCTGTCAGCAGGTATTGATCTTTACGACTGGCAGGTTGATTATGATACCTACGATAAGAACAGTCAAGGAATTGGCTTCAGGTTCAGCTATCCGGTCTTTAAATTCAGCCGTGCATATTTATCCTATGTTTTTGATATAAGCGACGTAAAAAACATTGATACGGTATATGCCTCAAACCTTGTTAAAGACTCAGAGGGAACAAATACCAAGAGCAGTATATCTACTGCTCTTAAATATGATTCAAGAGACAGGCTTTTTAACCCTACAGAGGGATCAGAGCACGGCATAAGCGTTCAATATGCAGGCCTTGGCGGAGACATAGGTTTTACAAAATATCTCGCTGAAACAGGATGGTATTTCCCCTTATTTAAAGAAACAGTAGGATTTCTCCACGGCAAAACCGGTTACGTTAACAGAAATTCAGGAAAAAAACTTCTTGATTACGACAGGTTTTATCTTGGTGGTATGAATTCGCTGCGTGGTTTTGACTGGCGGGATGTCGGCCCGACAGATGAAAACGGTGATAAGATAGGAGGAAATAAATTCGTACAGTTCAACGCTGAATATCTGATTCCTCTAATCAAAAAAGCAGGTCTTATAGGTGTTGTTTTTTATGATACTGGAGATGTATATGCAAACGGTGAAAATGTTTCCCTGGGCAACCTGCGTGAAAGCGTTGGATACGGATTCAGATGGTATTCTCCATTAGGCCCCATCCGGCTTGAAAATGGATATATTCTTAATCCAAAAGAAGATGAGAATGGAGGTGGAAGATGGGAGTTTACTATGGGAACGGCTTTCTAAGTAAACTGAACAATTTTGAATTCTCAATTTTAAATCAATGTTATTAACTTGGTCGATTTTATTATTAATCACCACGAAGAACACGAAGTATTTTTCTTTATCTTCGCTTCCATCATGCTCTTCGCGGTAAAAAAATATCAATGATCAACTATTAAAGGGGGATAAAATGAAATTTGGAAAAACTGCTTTTATTGCGATAACTGTTATATTTTTCTCCGCTGTTTATTCATACAGTGCGGATGTCGCTAAAATAGGAATAATAGATTTTCAAAAAATTTTTAACACATCAAGCGCCGGCAAATCAGCTCAGGCTGAAATAAATGAAAAAGGGAAGGAAATGGAAACTGAGCTTAAAGTAAAAGGCACTGCAATAGAAGAACTTCAAAAAAAGCTTGAGCACGATTCACTGGTAATGAGCAAACAAATGCGCGAAGAAAAAACAAGAGAAATAAAGATAAAAATAGGTGAGATAAAAGCGCTTCAGAAAAATTATTTAACTGAATTCAGGGGGCTTGAAAGCAGACTTGTTACACGCATAAAAAAGGATGTTCTGGAAATTGTTAAAGAGTTTGGAGAGAAAAAAGGTTATCTCTTGATAATAGAAAAAACTGCTGCCCTTTATTATCCCAACTCAATAGATCTAACGGACCAATTAATTCGCACATACAACAAAAAAGAAGCTGATAAGAAAAAGTAGGTGTCAGATGTTCAAAAATCAGAGATCAGAAGTCAGCCGACTGAATCAAGGAGTTTTTTATAATTTCGTAGCCGTTCACTGCTTGAAACTTGAAATTGGAAAGTAGCAATTTGGCAAAAATGAAACGAATTTACGAGTTGGATGTTTACAAACTGGCAGAAGTTTTATCAGATATGGTCTAACACGACTTTGACAAGTGGAATAAAAGGGTTCAGGCCAAATTCTAATTTCTAATTTCAACTTTCCGTGAACGCTTACATAATTTTTTAGTATTCTTCGTGGTAAAGAAAACAAGCTCCAATAAGGATATATGTTACGCATGGAAATATTGCTTTCCAAGATAGGAGAAATCATCGGAGGTGAGCTGTCAGGCGGCTATAACAAAATTATCAGCGGAGTAGCGCCCTTTGACATGGCCACGCAGAATGATATTACCTGCGCTGACAGTGCAAAATTTTTAAAAAAAATAGATGAAACCAGCGCAGTAGCTGTTATTGTGCCAAAAGATTTTACAGAGTCTTCAAAGATAACTGTTCGGGTGAAAAATCCCAGACTTGCCTTTGCAAAAGTTACAACTCTTTTTCACCCTCCTTCAAAAACCGAATATATTAACAGTTCCGGCGGGATATCCTCAAATGCCTATACAGGCAAAAATTTTCTGCACGGCAGGGATATTTCTGTTGCGCCTTTTACTGTAATTCAAAACAATGTAACATTAGGTGATCATGTAATCATTCATCCAAACGTAGTAATCGGAAATGATGTGGAAATTGGAAATGATGTGGAAATTTATCCTAATGTAACCATACTTGAGCGCTGCAAAATCGGAAACAGAGTAATAATTCATGCCGGCAGTGTTATAGGCAGTGATGGTTTTGGTTTTGCTCCTGATGAGGAAAGCTATTTTAAAGTCCCCCAAACAGGCATTGTTCAGATAGATGATGACGTGGAAATCGGTGCTAACAATACGATCGACAGGGCCACCTTTGGCAAAACCAGAATTTGCAGAGGAGTCAAAACAGATAATCTGGTTCATATAGCACATAACGTAACAATTGGTGAAAACAGCGTAATTGTGGCGCAGGTCGGAATTTCCGGAAGCACAACAATTGGCAGGCATGCCATATTAGCAGGACAGGCTGGAATTTCAGGCCATATTACTCTGGGAGACAATGTGACTATCGGACCTCAGGCAGGAGTTGCCTCATCTGTCGAAAACAACCGGATTATGTCAGGCTCGCCAGAAATGCCGCATAAATTATGGCTCAGAGTGCAAAGGATTATATACAGGCTTCCTGAGTTAAAAAAGAAGCTGTCTGAATTAGAAAAAAAAATAAACAGGCTTGAAGAAGATGGAAGTGAACATGAAGGAGGTATAAAAACTTGACTTATAATATTCAGGAAATAATGAACTTTCTGCCGCATCGATATCCTTTTATTTTGATTGATCGAATACTTGAGATTATACCTGATGAGAAAATTATTGCTCTTAAAAACGTAACTATAAACGAACCTTTTTTTCAGGGGCATTTTCCCAAAAATCCAATTATGCCTGGTGTTCTTATTGTAGAAGCCATGGCTCAGGCTGGCGGCGTGTTTGCTTATACATTCATGCCCGAGGCAGAAAAAGGGTCTGTTATATATTTTATGGGAATGGACAAGGTCAAGTTCAGAAAACCGGTTGTGCCCGGTGATCAGCTTATCTTTGAAGTGAGGATTTTGAAACGAAGGTCAAAAACAATTAAAATGGCCGGAATTGCAACTGTTGATAAAAAACTTGTAGCCGAAGCTGAACTTATGGCTACTTTTGGAGACAAACCATGATACATTCAACGGCAATCATTAATCCAAAAGCAGAAATAGATTCAAATGTGAAAATCGGCGCTTATTCAATTATTGGAGAGGATGTTTTTATAAAATCTGGAACCGTTATAGGCCCTCATGTTGTTATTGACCCTTACGTCACGATAGGTGCTGACTGCAATATTTTTCAGTACGCAGCCATAGGCGCTGCTCCGCAGTCTTTAAAATTCGAGGGCGGCAAAACCTATGTTAAAATCGGATCCGGCACTACTGTGCGCGAGTTTGTCACCATCCACAGGGGAACAGAATTTGGCGGAGGAATAACAGAGGTTGGAGAAAAAAATCTTTTGATGGCATATACACATATAGCCCATGACTGTAAAACAGGCAAAAATGTTGTTTTATCAAACAACGCAACTCTTGCCGGTCATATAACATTAGGCGACAATGCTACAATCGGAGGTCTTGTTGCAATTCACCAGTTTGTCAGGATAGGCGACTATGCTTTTGTCGGAGGAAAATCAGCGGTGGTAAAGGATGTCCCTCCTTATGTTATTGCTTCAGGAGACAGAGCAATACTTCACGGGTTAAACACAGTGGGATTAAAAAGGCATAATTTTTCTGATGATGCATTGTCATCGTTAAAAAAGACCTACAGGATTCTTTTCCGTATCGGGCTTACCATGAATGAGGCTATAGAAAGAGTGCGCGCAGAGGTCAAACAGACTCCTGAAGTTATAAATTTCATTGACTTTATCAACTCATCTCAGCGAGGAATTACAAGGTAGTGATCGATAAAACTATGCGTATTGGACTAATTGCAGGGAGCGGCCAGTTCCCTATTATTTTTTCTAAGGCAGCAAAATCAAAAGGATTTGCCGTTTATGCAGCAGCTTATCTGGATGAAACAGATCCTGCCCTGAAAGAAGATGTTGAAGCGATTGAGTGGATGCATATCGGGCAAATCAAACGGCTGATAAAGTTTTTAAAAAAAAATAATATTAGTGAAGCGGTTATGATAGGCGCCATAAAAAAAACAAGGATGTTCTCTGATGTAAGACCTGATATGAAAGCGATCGCCCTGATTGCAAAAATGAAACATACTCATGACAATGGGATTTTAAGCGTTTTTGCAGAAATCCTTGAAAAAGAAGGAATTAGAATAAGGTCTTCTACTTTTTTGCTTCCAGATCTTTTAGCGAAGCAGGGATGCTGGACCAAACGAAGGCCAAACAAATCCGAAATGGCCGACATAAGGCTGGGCTGGAATATTGCCAAGGAAATCGGACGTCTTGATATAGGCCAGTGTGTGGTAGTTGGCGGTGGATCTGTTCTTGCAATTGAGGCTATTGATGGAACAGATGCCACAATAGAAAGAGGCGGAAACCTGGCAAAGGGAATGGCCTCTGTTGTCAAGGTCTGTAAGCCAAATCAGGATATAAGGTTTGATATTCCTGCTATTGGAGCCCAGACAATAAAAACAATGCACAAGGCCGGAGCCAAAGCGCTTGCCATTGAAGCTGGAAAAGCAGTGGTCTTTGACAGGCATGAAATGATTAATCTTGCAGACAAGCACGGTATCTCAATTGTTGCGTTAACTGATGCTGACAGCTTTTAACCAGTAAAGAATCCTGGCCCAAAGAATTATGTTTTTCAGGACAAAATAAAATCGTCCAAATTAATGACATTTAAGATAGAGGAATAAATGAGCAAAAAACTTCGTGTTGGAGTTATAGGCGTTGGTTATCTTGGAAAATTTCATGCTGAAAAATATGCATGCATGGGTGATGTTGACCTTGTAGGCATAGTAGATAAAAATAAATCAGCAGCAGAAAAAATTGCAGGAAAATATAATACAAATGCATATACCAGCCATAAGGAACTTTTAGGAAAAGTTGACGCTGTAAGCATAGTTGTTCCAACACCTGCCCATTATTCGGTCAGCAAAGACTTTCTGGAAAATGATATTGATCTTCTCATTGAGAAACCAATGACTGTGACTCTTGATGAGGCTGATGAACTTATTCAACTCGCTGAATCCAGAGGGCTTATTATCCAGGTAGGGCATCTTGAACGCTTTAATCCAGCGGTAGTTGCTTTGCGGGATGTTATTAAAAAACCCATGTTCATAGAATCACACAGATTAAGCACTTATCACAGCCGTGGAACCGACGTCAGTGTGGTGCTTGATCTTATGATACATGATATAGACATTATGCTCAATTTTGTCGGCTCTGATATTAAAACTATCCATGCTGCAGGCATACCGGTAATTTCAGGGCATGTTGATATTGCTAATGCACGTCTTGAATTTGAAAGCGGATGCATTGCCAATGTTACAGCAAGCAGAATTTCAATAAAAAACGAAAGAAAGGTTCGGATGTTTCAAAAAGACGCATATATTTCTGTTGATTTTGCTAACCGCAAAATAACCCTTATAAATAAAAACAGCGGAAGTGCGACGGGTCTTATTCCCGGCATGGGGATCAAACAACTTTCTTTTACAGACTCAGATGCCTTAAGGGATGAGTTGATCTCATTTGTAAAATCAGTAAAAAAACGTGAAGTCCCTGAAGTAACAGGACAAATGGGACGTAATGCCTTAAAAATAGCCTTAAGTATTATGAAACAGATAAAAATAAGCAGAGACCATTTATTAGATTGAGACCTTTGGAGAATGAGGGAAATATTGCAAAGGTCTCTCGTATTAGCTATTTATGAAAAAACCTATTAATAAAAAATCGGTTATGGTCATAGCAGGCGAAGCCTCAGGTGACATCCACGGATCACGCCTGGTAAGAGCAATGAAAGAGAAAAACAGCGCTCTTTTTTTTTCCGGTATTGGCGGCCGGGATCTAAGAAAGGAGGGTGTAAAAACACTTGTTAACTCTGAAGAACTGTCTGTTGTTGGAATAACTGAAGTCTTTTCTAAATTAATCGTTATTTTAAAAGCAATAAGCATGGTTAAAAAATCGCTTAAAAGCATGCGCCCTGATCTTCTTATTTTAATAGATTTTCCGGATTTTAATCTCCGCATTGCAGGTGCTGCAAAAAAGCTTAATATCCCAGTGCTTTATTATATCAGTCCTCAAATCTGGGCATGGAGGCAGGGACGGGTCAATAAAATTGGAAAACTCGTAGATCACATGGCCGTTATACTGCCCTTTGAAAAACAATTTTACAAAAAACACAATATCCCGGTAACCTTTGTAGGTCATCCCCTGTTAGACAATAGCCGTATATTCGACAAGAGCTTAAATAAAACAACCGACAATGAATCTGTAATGGGCCTTTTGCCTGGTTCCAGGGATGGAGAAATAGCTCGACATCTCCCTGTAATGCTTGAAGCAGCCAGGCTTATTTCAGAACAGAAAAAGAAAATAAAATTTATTGTCTCGGTTGCAAGCTCTGCAAAGAAAAAACATATAGAACACATAATAAAAAAATATAAAAAAACAATTAACCTGGATATTGTTACAGACACTGTTGACAAGATCTTTAAGCAGTGCGGGCTTGTAGTTGCAGCATCCGGAACGGTAACTCTTGAAGCCGCCATTTCTGTTACTCCAATGATAATTATCTACAAAGTATCTCCTATAAGCTACTGGCTTGGCAAAATCATGATAAAAATTAATAACATAGGCCTCGTCAATCTTATTGCAGGCAGAGAAATCGTTCCAGAACTGGTGCAGAACAAAGCATCTCCTGAGAATATCGCGGATAAAGCGCTTGCGATATTAAATGACTCTCAAGGTCTTGAGAAGTTAAGGAATGAACTTTGTGGAATAAGAGATTTGCTTGGCGGTCCCGGGGCTTCAGAACGTGTTGCTGATATAGCCTTAAGCATGTTGTAATAAAATGCTCAATATCGCTTGCAAATAACTCAACTGTAGTTTTTGCCGGTTATCGCAACAGTTATAATTAAATTAA
>CAYYMU010000027.1:2697-17138 GCA_964472445.1 uncultured Desulfobacteraceae bacterium | reverse complement strand
AACAGGCTGGTTTCCAGAAGTATCAAACACAATCCATGAATCAGCCAGAGGTTTGCATATCCCTTGAAAATTGATCCAACCTCTTTTAAATCGACGCATGACAGCCTGCAAAGTTGCCATAATCCGGCATTATCTTTCATAGATAATTAACAGCGTCTTTAAGGCTTAGGCCTATCCATTTGGGACGATATTCAGGATAGCTTGCAAGAAGCTTTTTTGATTTTTGTTTTAATGTGCTGATGTTGATTTTGGATGGATTCGTCTTTATTTCAGCAACAACTATTTCCTTTTTCATGTCGTTAACAGCAACAAGATCGATCTCATTTTGATTCCCTTTTTCCCAATAGGAACCTATCCGGTTATATTTGCCTGTATTGGCAAACAACTCGTGATAAAATTTTTCCAGTATCCTGCCGCAATGGGTTAAGTAATCGCGCTTTAGCAATATTTTGATGTAATCAAAATTTTCAGTTTCAATCGCGGAATAATTACGATAAAGAAAACGAAACCAGAAGTTTAAGAAATTGTCAGTGATAAAATATTTTTGCAGACGCGAATTAGGCTTGGCATTGATTGGCTTGTGTTTTGAGATAATTGAATAATCTTTTTCCAGACGATCCAGATATCCGCCTATATTACGCTCCAAGATAGATTCAATTTCCGTCCTTGCTGTTTTTCCTGCTGAAATAAGCTCAAGAATCGAAAAATACATGCCATACTCTTTTCCGAATTCTTCAATAAGAAGATTTTTCCCTTCGTTTAAAAAAGGAGAATTCGCTTCAAGTATAAAATCTACGATATGATTATAAGATGAAGCTGAATTCGTTACCAGCATGTCAATATATCTTGGGGTTCCACCGGTAAACACATAATAATCAAATAAGGTTTTTAAATCATTGATACCATAATCACCTAATATTTGGTTTATGTATTTTATGGTAAACGGTTTTATGAAAAAAATACGATCTGCTCTTTGGAAAAGAGGTTCTTTTGCATTCTGGAATATTTTATGCATTAATGAATAGATAGAACCTATTAAAATTAAGTTCAGTTTGCACCGGTTTTTGTTCAAATCCCATAAATGCTGTATTTCAGAGTAAACAGCCTTGTTTATATAAAAAAATCCCTGGAATTCATCGATAATAAGTGTAAAATTCTCTTTAGTTGAAATTTCAAGAAGGAGTGAAAAAATATCTTTGAATTTCCTGATCTCACCGACTACAGGAACATCAAATACCCGTCTTATTTCTTCTAAATATTCAATGCAAAGTAAAGATTCTGATTTTTTTGAAACAAAGAGATATAAAAATTTGTGGTTTTTGACAAACTCAAGTGAAAGCAGCGTCTTACCGACACGCCTTCTTCCGGTAAGCACAGACATCTTTGCACCCTCTTGGGTTTGTCCATAGAGTTTTAAAAGAGCATTAAGCTCTGAATCTCGATTATAAAATTTCATAAACAGTATTCTCCGTTACAGTAACTTCGGTTACTATAACTTTTCATACTTTAAGTCAAGCCAAAAATGAACTCCCCTGCAACAATCTACATGGTATAAAAGATTAACATGTATATTTTTTCTGTTGACCGTGCCAACTGTTTTTTCTTATTACAATCAACATGAACTTTATTGCTGTAATTATTCTTGTTGCCATTTTTAGCGACTTTATACTTCAATTCCTGGCTGATTGTTTAAACCTTAAAGAATTGCGGGCTGAACTTCCTGAAGCATTTCACGGCCTGTATGATAAAGAGCGTTATGAAAAATCTCAGGAATATCTGCGTGCAAACACGCATTTCGGATGGATTGAATCTGTATTTGATATAACCGTGCTTCTCATATTCTGGTTCGGGAAGGGGTTTCCCTTTCTGGATCAATGGACGCGATCCCTGGACTATGGATCTATTGTTACAGGCCTTATATACATAGGCATCCTGCTGTTTATCAAATCTCTTTTGTCTCTGCCTTTCAGTATTTACTCAACCTTTGTAATCGAGGAGCGTTTTGGCTTCAATAAAACCACCTGGCGCACGTTTTTCCTGGATATAGTCAAGGGATTGATGCTTACGATACTGCTTGGGGGACCGCTTCTGGCAGGGATACTGATTTTTTTTGAATATGCCGGAGCCAATGCCTGGTGGTATTGCTGGATAGCTGTCACCCTGTTTATGCTTATAATTCAGTTTATAGCGCCTTCATGGATTATGCCTCTGTTTAATAAATTCAATCAGTTAGAAGACGGGGAGCTCAAGAACAGTATAATGGCTTACGCGCATTCTATAAATTTCCCGCTCAAAAATATCTTTGTCATGGATGGTTCGCGACGCTCAAGCAAATCAAATGCTTTTTTTACAGGTTTTGGCAAAAACAAACGGATTGCTCTCTTTGATACAATAATAAACCAGTTAACAGCAAATGAACTGGTGGCGGTGCTTGCCCATGAAATGGGGCATTACAAAAAAAAGCATATTCTCCAAAGCATGATTGTCGGGATATTGCAGTCAGGACTGATGCTTTTCCTCCTGTCCTTTTTTGTTTCCTATCAGGAACTTTTTGACGCTTTTTATATGGATAAAATATCTGTATATACAGGGCTGATTTTCTTTGGTATGCTGTATTCACCAATCGATTTTTTTATCGGAATTTTTAGACATATGCATTCACGCAAAAACGAGTATGAAGCTGACATGTTTGCCGCCAAAACAACCGGCAACCCTGTTTCCATGGCCGATGCTCTTAAAAAGCTCTCGGTCAACAATCTCTCTAATCTTATGCCTCACCCTTTTTATGTATTTTTAAATTATTCTCATCCGCCTGTTTTGAGTCGGCTGAAAAGTATTTTATCTGACAGGATAACATGATAAACAAGATTTTGTTTTACCGATAAATCAAAAAATCATAATCGTGAGGAAGGCATATAAGTTAAACCCTGAGATTTGTTGAGGATTTACAAAATGGCTTTTGATGTTTTATCCTGAATATCCTGTCAATCCTGTCAAAAAAGTCTCTTTGAAAGAGCTGCCATGAAATCTAAAATAAAAAATATTGCTCAGATGCGAAAAGATGCTGAAGAAATCTTTTACTCTGGACTGCGTGCCGTTGATCCCGGCCTTGCTGTAAGACGATATTGCAGGCTTGAAGACAACCATCTTTTTATCGCTGATTTGAGTTATGATCTTTCTGAATATAAAAATATTTTTGTAATCGGGGCGGGAAAGGCAGCAACTCCCATGGCTTCAGAGATAGAAAACCTCCTTGGGAATAGAATTACAAAAGGCTTAATCAATGTTAAATATGGATACGCAGGCAAGCTTAATCAAATCAGATTAACAGAAGCAGGTCATCCTGTGCCTGATGAAAACGGAGAAAAAGGAGCAAAGGATATTCTAAGCCTTGTCACAAATGCAGGCAAAGATGACCTGATAATATGCCTTATATCAGGAGGAGGCTCAGCGCTTCTTCCACTCTCATTTCCGGGAATAACTTTACAGGATAAGCAAAAAACCATAAATGTCCTTCTTTACTGCGGAGCCGCCATACACGAAATTAACGCGTTAAGAAAGCATATTTCCATGATAAAAGGCGGCAGGCTTGCCAGGGCAGCGTATCCCGCAGAAAGCATCTCGCTTATACTGTCAGACGTTGTTGGCGACGCTCTTGATGTTATTGCATCAGGACCCACTGTGCCCGATTCAAGCAGTTTCGATGAGTGTATGGAAATTATTGAAAAATATAAACTTCAAGAAAAACTGCCCCTGTCCGTTATAAAACATATAAAAGATGGAATTGCAGGCAAAGTTCCAGAAACCCCAAAATCAGGAGATAAGGCCTTTGATAAAACACACAATTTAATCATAGGCAGCAACATTGAAGCTATATTAGAGGCAAAGAAAAAATCTGAAGCCCTTGGCTATAAAACCATGATTCTTTCATCCATGATCGAAGGTGATACAACAAGCGCAGCACACGTTCATTGCGCCATAGCAAAAGAAATCATTAAAACCGGAAATCCGATCCCCTCGCCTGCCTGCATTCTTTCCGGCGGAGAAACCACGGTTGCCGTTAAAGGAAAGGGTCTTGGGGGCAGAAATCAGGAATTTGCGCTTGCCGCAGCTGTTGAGATTGACCGGGCACAAAATATAGTGGTTATGAGCGGCGGCACAGACGGCACAGACGGGCCCACAGATGCTGCAGGGGCAATAGCTGATACAAATACTTTATCAAGAGCTGTGGACATGGGGCTTAATCCTGACCATTTTCTGGCAGACAACGACTCTTACCATTTTTTTCAAAAACTCGGCGATCTGCTGATAACCGGCCCTACAAACACAAATGTTATGGATTTACGAATACTACTCGTGAATACTCAGATTTCGCGTCATTGATTTTTTATCGATTCAGAGATATTATATTACCGCCCATTCGCTCTGCTCATTAGAGGCACAGAGTACGCAGAGGATTTCATCTTATTAATTTTCGCTGAGAGGGCGCCTGCCTTACCTGAGCTCGCGATGGCGGGCAGGGGGCGAAAATTAATAAACCCAACTCATATTATAGTTTTCTATAATAACCATTACATGAAGCGAAGCTTCTGAAGTTTTCTTTGCGTTCTTTGCGGCTTTGCGGTGAACAAATAAAAAGGGTGTAAAACTTTTTACCTCTACTTTAACTCAAAACGTACCGGAACTCTGACCCACATTTCAATCTTTTTATCCCCTCTCATTCCAGGTTCAAACAGCCATTTTCTTACTGATTCCATTGCATTTTTGTCTAAAATAGAATGGCCGCTTGATGTAAATAATCGAAGGTCCCCTACCCTTCCATTTTGATCAACCAGAACATTGAGAACCACTGTACCCTGATAACCCCTTTTTCTTGCCAGCCCGGGATATTTTGGAGAAGGATTTGTTTTATACATGGGCATGGCTTCCTTTAAAATATGCATACCGGCCTTTTCCATGTTTTTACTTACAATTTGTGGCGTCTCTTTGTGAGCATTTTTATCTGTTAAAACAGAATTAGAATCAAATGTTCCTGCCAGAGCCTTTACTTCTGAGGGCTTATTAAGCTTTTTTTGCTTTTTTTCAGGCTCCACAAGGGGTTCCTGCTTTTCTGCGGGCTTATTAGAAACTTCTTGTTTTTCGACGGTCTTCTTAAGCAATTTCTTTTTTAAAACTTTAACAAATTTTTCCTCAGGCTTTTTAATGGGAACAGGTGTGGAAATGTTTTTCCTGGTAAGCAAAGGGGCCTGCCTGACAGGAGTTTTCATCCTGACTAATGTCATGCTTATGACTGAAGGTTTATGACCACTAAAATGTTTTTTATTAAAACTGCAGGGCACCATTGAGAAGAAAAGCAAATGTATGCCCGCAGACAAAACAAAAGGGATTATCAGCTGCTTCACTTTTATCTGTCAACCTCTGCCTGTAATGAAATGCGATTAATGCCGGCCAGTCTTATAAAATCCAGAACCTGAAAAAGTTTCTGGTATGAAAGGCTGCTGTCAGCAAAAAGAAAAACACCGGCATCTTCAGTGCCCTGGATTTTATTCTTTAAAAGTTCCGTCAAATTTTCCATGCGGACTTTCTCTTTATCAAGATAAACCATGCCATCTGCCTTGAGCGTTACTGATAAAGCAAGCCGTTTATCAATTTTTGCGCTCGATGATACTGGAAGAACTACCGGCAAACCTCTGTGAACTGCCATTGAAAGCATTGCATATATAAAAAAAACCAGTACCAGAAAAACAATATCTATTAAAGGCAGCATTTCAATGCGTGGTTTTTTACATATTGGAATGTTAAGCTTCATTAAGAGTTTTCCCCATTAATAAGCTTCTCATAAACAATCTCAAGGCTTGTAGCGTATTTTTCTATTGATAAAGAGGCATTCTCAACACGAGAATTAAAATAGTTGTATGGAAAAACCGAAAGAATAGCAATGCCAAGACCTGCGGCAGTAGTAATAAGGGCCTGGGCTATTCCTGCTGTAACGGCTACAGGGTGTTCGATGCCGGTTGTCCCCAACACATCAAATGATGTAATAATCCCTAAAACCGTGCCAAAAATTCCCAAAAGCGGTGCAACAGTAATCATGGTATCCATAACACTCATGTATTTTTGCATATATTTTATTTCTTCGGCACCTGCAGATTCCATGGCCTTTGTCATGGAAAATTCACGGTGCAGAATACCGATTACAAGAATTCTTATAATATAATCTTTTGACCCTTTAGTCTTTACCTTAACCGATTCCCAGTCACCTGCTTGAGAAAGTTCAAGCACTTCATCAACAAGGGATTGATTGCGCTGCATATTAACTCTGACCCAGAAAATTATTCTTTCTGTGATAACGGTAATCACAATAATAGAACAGGCAAGAAGCGGATACATTACCGGCCCGCCGCTAATAAATATCTCCAGCATTATTCCTCCAGTTTTCCAACCCCTTTGTATTGTTTTTTTATTTTTTCAAACTGTCCGCATGTCATCTTTTTTTCCGGGCATTTCCCAAGTCTTATACACTTTGGACCTGCTCCATTAAAAACGCTTGGACATACCTTGCGCACAAGTGCCAGCATCTGCTCTGCGACTCCTCTTATTTCCCACTGTGCGCGCAGGCAGAGCCTTTCTTCAAAAAAATGCAGGAGTACTCTGGCGTTTATGGTCATAAGAATTCTGGTTTCACAGGCGTTTGGAAGAACATAGCGGGCATCTTCATTGCTCGATTCCCCCTTATGTCCTAAAGCATCATTAAGCCTGGCATAACGTCCGGCCATGTATTCCATAGTCTCTTCAAAGTACTTCTCCGCATCCACCTCTGCACCGCCATCTCTGACCTTCCTGCCTTTAAGCTGCGGCGGAATGATATAATCAAAGCCTTCATGCGTCACGTATCGCTGACTCCGCTGCGAATAGCTGGCCAGTCTGTGCCGAACAAGCTGGTGGGTCATTGCCCGGGATACACCTTCGATATAAAATGTAAAAACAGCATGCTCAATCGGACTCATATGCCCCATATCACGCAACATTCCAACAAATTTCTCTGCCCGGCCAGCATCCTGATCAAAAATCATTTCCGTGTCTTGCGCATAACAAAGCCTGGCAGCAGAAGCAATAAGCTCGTCCGGAGCGCCGGTATAACGGATCAATCGCACTCTTGCCTTAGTTTTTTTCATAAAATTATAATTCCAAATCCAGTATTTTAAAGTCGTTATAGACTCGCAGTTTCGAGGAAGTGACATACAAAATTAAGACCAAGATCATAGCTTTTCAGTAATCTCAAGCCCTGCCTGACCGACTCCGACGACTAGAACCCTCGGCCATTTAATCTCCTTTTTACCCTGAAAATACTCTACAGTTCACGAATCGCTTTCATCTTGTATTCTTCGATCAATCCATCATCAGCAAAACTGAAATGGCGATTGTCTCCGATTATGATGTGGTCGAAAAAACTGATTCCGGTTGCCTGGGCCGCCATCATCAGGCTTTTTGTGAATGCTTTATCATCATTACTTGGGATTACTGAGCCGGAGGGGTGGTTGTGGGCGACAATGATCGACGGGGCATTATATTTGATGGCTGTCTGGATAATATCGCGTATATATGGATTCGCCCTGTCAACTGTGCCATAGTCTATATCAATCATATCTGACACAGCATTTCGTCTGTTTAGAAGAAGAAGCACAAACCTCTCTTTTTTCAGGTCTCTCATTAGAGGCATGAGAAAATCAGCCACGTCAGAGGATTTTTTAATGGAATCTTCCATGGCCTTTTTCTCGCTGAGCATCCTTCTGCCAAGTTCTATGGCTGCTTTAATCTGGGCAATCTTGGCGTTTTTCAGGCCGGAAATTTCCTTAAATTCAGAAACATCAGCTCCACTCATCAAACGAAGGGATTTGAATCTATGCAGCAATTCTCTGCCGATATCAACAGCGCTTCTTCCGGGCGTGCCTGTTCTGATCAGGATTGCAAGAAGCTCTGCATTGCTCAAAGTCTGTTCACCATACTTTAGCAATTTTTCCCGGGGCTGATCGTCTTCAGACCATTCACGAATGGGAAGGGGGTATTTTGTTTTTTCTTTTTTCTTCATTTTACAGCAGGCGTATTGAGTTGTTTTGTTTTTGAAAACCAAATTTTTGCGATGATATCTTAAAAACAGTCAATATATCAACAAAAAATCACAAAACTACTGCACCTGCCGCCTCTTTTCTAAAATTCACTGCTCAAAATTGTTTTTCGCTGGCCAATCGGCTATTGATCAGTTTGATGACAGTATATCCGGAAAAGTAATCAATAATATTCATACAGCCGTAGTCCTGTTCAATGGAATATATATTATTAAGATCAAGCTTCATGGCATCTGCGAGGAGCACGCGATTGACCGCCCCGTGGGCCACCAGTGCAACATTTTTTCCACGATTTGCAGCCAGAATCTCCTTTAAGGCAGGAACAACCCTTATAGACATATCGCGGATACTTTCACCTCCGGGTATCCTGTAATCGGCTATGTTTTTCCACCACTCATCAAAGGCGCCGGGAAATTTCTCTTCTATTTCATTTGCAGTCAACCCTTCCCACAGCCTTACATTTAATTCCCTCAGCATGAAGCGTGATTCAGGGATAAGGCCATGCTCTGCCGCAATAATATCGGCCCCCCTTTTTGTCCTGATCAAGTCACTGCAGTAAACACCTGCCAGGGGTTCATGCTTAAGCCTGGCTGCAACAGCTTCCATCTGCCTGACTCCAAGGTCAGTAATATCAACGTCTTTCTGGCCGTTATATATTCTCTCTGAAAAGTTCTCTACCTGGCCGTGCCTTATTAAATACAATCGGGTGTAAGTATTCAAAATTCCTCTTATATGAAAAGCACACAAATTAAAAGCAGGGTGGCGACTTCGCTCAGTTCACACCCTGCTCCCATAATATCTCCTGTTACCCCTTTGATACGCTTTTTGAAAAACAGACCAAAAAGAAAAGTAAGAACCATTATAAACACCAGTATCAACAGCCCCTTCAGCAAAAACAAGCCTGTCACGATGGCTGCGGTTATCAGTGAAGAGATAACATATTCCTTTTTTCCAGCAAACCGGGTAAATGCGAGACCTGTTCCATAACCGGGCCTGGCATAATTAAAGCAGGACGCCAATTGCACCGTTGTCCATCTCCCTAATACAGGCATTATCAAAAGAGCCCTGTTTTTTATTTCTTCAGGCACCTCTATCAGGGCAAACAGCTTCAGAATTAAAAGGAGAACCAAACCTGTTACGGCAAAAGAACCTATTCGGGAATCCTTCATAATGGCAAGTGTCTTTTCCCTGTCTGCGCCGCCTGCCAGGCCATCTACCATGTCGGCAAAACCATCCAGGTGTAAGCCACCCGCAACAATTACCAGAGTTGCAATAACCAGAATATCGACGAGTGATGAAGGAAAAACCATGCCCAGAACAAACCTGACAACAACAAGAACCAAACCGATCAAAAAACCAACCAAAGGAAAACAGGCCATTGACCTGCCCAGTTTTTCCCCTGTGGTATCAATGCTTTTCGACAATCTGATTACAGTGAGAAATTGTAATGCTGTAAAAAAAGCTTTCATTACTTCAATGCCTTGTCTACTTCTGCGGATTCAAATGTTGCCATTTCAGTCATAATCTTTACACCTGCTTCGATTACAGACATGGCCATAGCTGCGCCAGTTCCCTCCCCCAGCCTCATATCCAAATCCAGAATGGGTTTCTGCCCGAGCGTCTCAAGCATCATTTTATGCCCTGCCTCAGAAGAAAGATGAGAATAAAAAAGGTATTCATTTACCGCAGGATTCATGGCAACAGCAATCATGGCGCCTGCTGTAGATATAAAACCATCGACCACAACAGGTATCCTGTGAGAAGCGCTTCCAATAATAAGCCCGGCTATTCCCCCCATCTCGAATCCCCCAACTTTGGCCAGAACATCTATGGGGTCCTCTGGATCAGGATGATTTAATGTTATTGCTTTCTCTATGATCTCTATTTTTTTCCGGAGCGTTTCATCATCAATTCCCGTGCCTCTTCCCGTTACTTCCCTGGGAGATAATCCTGCCAACACAGACAAAATAGCGCTGGAAGGGGTGGTATTACCAATCCCCATTTCTCCTGTTCCAACGATGTCCACACCCTTTTTTGCGAACTTATCTGCCAGATTCATACCGACCTTTATCGACTTTAAAGCCTCATCATGTGTCATGGCAGGGCCTCTAATAAAGTTTTTCGTGCCATAACCCACTTTTTCAATAACAAGCCCTTCAGTAGGCTCAAAATCATGATCTACACCTATGTCTACAACAATCACTTCCGCGCCAACATGCCTTGCAAGGACGTTGACAGCAGCCCCTCCTGAAAGCATATTCAGAACCATATGTATCGTGACATCCCTTGGAAATGCGCTCACACCCTCTTCTACAACGCCATGATCGCCGGCAAAGGTAAAGATCACTTTTCTTTTTATGGACGGATTCATATTCTCTTTGATGGCTGTATATCTCTGAGCAATCTCCTCGAGCTTGCCGAGACTTCCAACAGGTTTTGTAAGGCTGTCCAGCTTCATCTTTGCCTTTTGCAGATAATCTTCTTTCAATGGCCGGATACCATTGAGCACCTTCTGTAAATTTTCCAATCTTCCCTGCCAATCTGATCTTCTGTTTTTATGTTTTTTTCCAAATCAGAAATGTTGCCCAAAATAGCGTGGGGCCTCTGTGACCCACCAACGAAGTTGCCCGCAGAGGATCAACGCTAAGACTTCATCAAATCTGACTGCCTATTTTATCTTGAGGGGAATACCGGAAAGAAGAGCATAAACCTCGTCTGCAATTCCGGCCATCCTCTTATTAAGAATACCGAGATGATCCCTGTAATCCCTTGCCAGTTTATTATCCGGAACAATACCCATGCCGACCTCGTTGGATACAACAATAAGTGTTCCATTAATCTCCTTTATACTCAGAAAGAAATCATCTATAATTTCCAGCAGCTTTTCTTCCTTGTCCGAATATTTCATAAGAAGATTGGACATCCAGAGTGTCAGGCAATCGACAAGGATTGTGTTATATGAACCCGCCGCCGCTCTCAATACCCTTCCAAGATAGATCGGTTCCTCCACTGTATCCCAGCGGTTGCCCCTCTGCTCCCGGTGTTTTTGAATCCTGTGTCTCATTTCTTCGTCAAAGGCCTGAGCAGTGGCCAAAAAGAACCTGTTGCCCTTAAGCTTCTCCGCCATATCCTGAGCAAAATCACTCTTGCCGCTTCTTGTTCCTCCTGTTAAGAAAATAATCATATTACATGTTCTCTGATGCCATAAAAACTGTTTATATTTTAAAAGCGCTCTTTCCCTGTGTATCGTTATACTACGTTAATTTTCTTTTCTGTCAATTTGCATTCCGATATATCGAGAAAACAATGCTGATCCCGGGTAATTTTTTCAGATTTCAAAATATTGATTCTTTTCTTGAATATGGGGCCCGATACGATATTCTCCTCCCTCTCCTGAGATATCAACCCCCTTAATTTTCGAAATATCTCCGACAAAATCATAATCAATCCTGCGCCCCAGCCATTCCTGCCCCAACAAATCTTTTTTGGTTGCCACAATAACTGCTTCAAACCCTGCTTCTATAAACTCCTCTATGAGATTTGCTCTGTTCTCTTCTCCCCACAGGGGCAAGTAAGAAAGAGCTGCATCCTTTCCTCCACTCCAGGAAATAAAAGCGTTTAGTTTCTTATTTTCTTCCATTCTATAACATCCCCGCAGACTTTACAGTGAAAAGCGTTTTGATCTATTCCTGCGCCGCAACATTTACATATTTTTTCCTCTTTTCCGGGGGCTGGAATTTCTCCGATCACCTGCCGGTAAACACGGTAATAGTAAAAATGTTCCTTGTTCCAGAATCTTATTGAGAATTCTCTCTTCCCTTCTTCAAACTCCTCATTCGATACCCTTGATTCGATAACTTTTCTCAGTTTCGTCATACCCGATCCAGTCTCAAGAGGCCTTTTTGTCTGCCATAATATTTCTTGCGGCAACACGCCTTCAAAGGCTTTGCGCAGTATCCACTTTCCCCGGGTTTTCCGGTTTTCTCTTCTGATCTTAAGATCGAGATCAATCTTTTGGCTGAAATCCATAAATTCTTTATCCAGAAAAGGCTGCTTTATTTCGATTCCCAAATCTTTCCCTATCTTATTGGAGCTGAATTGCATGGCTGAATGCATCCGTGTCAGGTATCCTGTTAAATCTTTTATCTCCAGCATAAAATCGTAACCTGCAAAGATCTCGTCACTTCCGTCGCCTGTCATCATCCTCTTTATACCCATATCCTTCGCACATTTGATCCCAAAATAGGCTGTTACATCATTTGGAATTGCAGGATCAAAACTCTCCAGTATCTTTATGACGTCTGGAATTGCGGCAATAGCCTCATCAATTGTCACGATCCTGCAATAATGATCCAGTTTCAGGAATTTCACTGCCTTGTCAGCATAATACCGATCTTCACCATACGACTCAAGCCCTACAAAAACAGCCTTGCTGTTTTTGGCATAAGCAGCCACGAGAGCAGAATCAAGGCCACCGGAAAAAAGTATTCCGTCCGCCATATTTCTGCTGACAGCTTCGGCAAATCTTCTTTTCAGATCATTAAAAAGAGAATCTTCATTCTTATACATATCTTATTTCTCAATTCCATTCCTTGCCTGCACGCAGGGCAAACCCAAATACGGCTGTCATCTTTCATTTACCATCGCCTGTATAAACACCTGGATGTATCCTTTTATTGCTTCCTCCTGCGATTTATTTTTTTTCTGAAAGGGGAGGAAAAATAGAGTTTTCCGCCCCTAATGATTATAGAAATTAAAACCTGAAAGAAATGCCGCCTTTCGCAGTAATCCCTGGTTGCGGGTAATAACCACCCCACGATATAATTGAATATTTTTCGTCTGTAAGATTTTCGACACCCAAAAATGCAGATATTTTAAAATTACCAAATTCGGGTTTATAGAACAGAAAAAGATCATATAGTGTATGATTTTTCATTTGTTCAGAAGTGTTTGCTTTATCGCCGCCCTGATAACATTTTCCTGCATATCGCAGCTCGGGACTTAGCATAAGAGCATATGGCAGGTATATTTGCATTCCAGCATTTGCCATTTCTTTTGGCACCAAGTACATCTTCTTGCCGTTGTATTGTCCGCTTGTAAATTCTGCGTCATGATAGGTAAAGTTAGCATAGAATTTGCCCAGCTTTTCTAATTTATATGAGATGGAAAACTCAACTCCTTCATGCCTTGTTTTGTCCAAATTTTCGTTCTGATTTGTGGAGCTATTGTATACAATCTCATCTTCCATGTCGATTCTGAAAAAAGTTAACCCAATCTTCATGTTCTCAATAGGATCAAACTGGGTGCCCACTTCAGCGCTTTCACCTTTTTCTTTTTTAATATCTGTCAAAAAAGTATCTCCTCCGAAGCCCCAATATGATGCCTGTTCATCGAGAAACGGATAGCGATAAACCTGGGCATATTTTGTAAATATCTTCGATTTTTTCCCTATCAGATAAGTCAAGCCTGCCTCATACGCTTCACCCTTATGAATCTTTTTGTCATCAAAGTCTTTTGTTGCCGTTGCAAGTGTTGTCTCGCTGCCCTTTATCTCACCCCTCTCTGTTCTGTAACCAACGCTCAGTATCAACTCTTCAAGTATGTCAAGCTCATCCCTTATGTAATACCCAAGACTGTTTTTCTCCAGATCTACCGTATGAGTTTTCGATATTCTTTTACGATCGCTGTATTTATCAATATCAAGTTTCTCATGGTAATAATCCAACCCTAAAATCAGCTTGTTCCCATGCCCGAAAACGTCTTTTTCCAGTATATATTTTGGTGTTATGCCAAAGGTGTCAATATCAGCAACATTGTATTTGTTTGGCGCCGAATTAGACTCCATATTGTTTTCAATGTCCTTGTTGCCGTAAAGAAAATTGACGTCAAAACGTCCGAAATCACCCAGAAAGGATTCCATCTTAAAGTTTATATTACTATATTCATTTGATGCATCATCATCTGAATGCCCAGGCTGATACTGTTTTCTGTCCTGTTCTATTTGTGCTTTTGTCAGGCAACCCGGCATGTCAAAATCTGTTTTGTTAAAGGACAAGCCAAGAGAAATATCAAAATAATAGCTGCATTCATAACCCAGATTTAATCCAGCTCCTTTTGAGGCAAACTTTGATCTTTCTCTATAACCAAATGTTTTCTGGTTTTCACCTGTCAGGGCATACGCAAGCCTGTCATAAGAACCGGTTATTCCGATTCTTTCATCATGCAGCCCATAACTTCCAACTATGACTGAAGCCTCTGCCTCAGGTTTCCCTTCACCCCTTTTCGTGATGATGTTAATCACACCAGCAAGAGCAG
>CAYYMU010000027.1:0-2597 GCA_964472445.1 uncultured Desulfobacteraceae bacterium | reverse complement strand
TCAGGTTTCCCTTCACCCCTTTTCGTGATGATGTTAATCACACCAGCAAGAGCAGCATCCCCATAAAGTACACTGTTAGCACCTCTAACAACTTCTATTTTCTCAATGTTACTGACAGGTATTTGAAGCCAGTTTACGGATGCCATGTCAGGCCTGTTAAGTCTTCTGCCATCCAGCAAGACAAGGGTTTTTCCAAAGGGATTGTCTCCTCCAAAACCACGCATGTCTATATATGCCTGAGAAGGGTTCCCGCTCCAGCTCACAAAATTAATACTTTCCAGGTTTTCCAGCACCTCAACAATACTTGTAGCGCCGGATTCTTCAATATCTTTCGCCGTAATAACACTTACGTTCGCCGGAATCTTGCGAATCTCTTCTTTATCCCTGGTTGCAGTTACAACCGTTTCTTCCATTGTTACTACATTGCCCTCTTCCTGTGCAAAAATCGGTACGGGTAAGCCCAAAAACATAAATACTAACAATACTGCCGCACAACCTAACAACCTCTTCATCTAAATCTCCTTTCCCCCTCGGGATGGAATTATAGTTAAGGTATTTTCAGATCTCCTGGCTCTCGTTCATCCTACTAACAGCGCCTTCCCATTTTGTTTAATAACAAAACAGTGGCATAATGCTGCGTTTGTCACGATTACAGTTGCGGGGCAGCGGAAGATTTTCACTTCCTTCCCTGAAAAAAACCAAAAAAAAACCCGGAATGAAATAAATCAATCCGGGGATGTCCCTTTTTTATCCTCTGATATTCAGGCATATTTCGGTCCACGAAAGTTATGCCTTTCCGTCTGCTCAGGCAGGTCTTCTGACTCTCCCGCCTTTTTAGCAGCCTTCCCGTTTTTTTCAAAAAAACAGTGGCATATAATGCTAAAAAGGTTTCCTTTTTAAAAAGGACGGAATTACAGCGGCGGGCCCGTCTCTGATTTGCACAGAGTTCCCTGTTAAGCTCTCTATGAGCACCTGAAGCATGTTTTATCTTAAGTAGTACGATCTGGTGCAGCAATCAAGAAAAAAAGCATTCCACACACAACAAAACATTAAAAATGAGAACCGAAACAAAGGTAGTATCGCCAGTTGCTGAGTGGACGTCACTGGACTTGGAAGGAGCTGGAACTATTTAGGGATTCGTAGAGGTTAACTATATTCCTGTAAAACAAATTTCACCCCCTGAAAATGAAACAGAATTTGTAACAACGTCAAGGCACAAATTGATTTATCGCGTAATGGAGTAAAGGGGAACTCACAGGCATTGAACAAACTGAAACGTTTTGAAACCAGCTCGCTTTATTATCTTTTGAAATAATGGGAGAATTTACATTTCATCGCTCGTTTTAATTGAAAAGCGATGAACAATTATCGCTTTTTCATTTTCTGAAAAGCGAATTTCAAATTTGGCTGGGCCTATATTATTTAGCCTAAATGGGGAAAGGCCTATGATTATATTTACGTCCTTTCCTTTTTCTAAGCTTTTGGGGGCTGGATAACTGAGTTGAATTGGCTCTGATTTAGGTGTAATAACACTAACGAAAAGATTGGCAAAAGGTTCCTTGATGTCTTCAAACATCACAACTAAATTAATAAATGGAAGTATTGCAGGAACCTTGTTTACAATTATGTCTTTTGAATAAATACCCATTAAAGACATTTTTCCTCCGACCTCTTGCCGGACATCATCACACAATATTGTATTAATTTTTTTGGCTATTTTCATGATTTATCAATTAACTTTTGAGGTTGATCCCATATCATCCCAAATAGTATCAAATCTTAATGTTTGGACATGAGATTTGGCTTTGACAGCCTGGGTGCCTGAAGGTAATGTATTTAATAGTACTAAATTTTTTAAATCCGTTAATTCCATTTCCAGCTTCTTGCTTACATGCCTTTCTGATAATAGATGAACAATATAGCTGTTTAATGAAACCCCCTCTTTCAGTGCTTCTTGGCTTAAAGTCGCATGCAAACTTTTAGGCAATCGGAGACGAGTTTGACCACTAAACGGCTTAAGTATTTTCGGCTCAGGAATTGGGCAACCATCTTCTTCATATACTTTCAGAAAACCTTCTGCGGCAATTTTTGCTTCTTCTACGGCTTCTTCAGGAGTATCTCCGAAGGCAGAAAGTCCTGGAAATTCTGATACTGTAGCGACATAACAATTGTCTTCGTCACTCCATATGAGGTTGATAGAATATTTGAACATAATTAGCCTTCCATTAGGTTGTTGTTCTCAATTATTGCAACCAATTGTTTTACTTGGTATTTCTTGGCTTTACTCTTATCTCTTTTGTCAGGTTGAAAATTAAGCATTTTCTTAATTTTAGGGTGCTTATATATTTTGTGACTGCCAGATTGATTCCGAAATTCAAAACCAACATATTCGGCCAAAGAACATATCTCAGTGAATGAGAGATTTTCTGGAGACTCCTTCGCCTTTATATGCAATTTATCTTTTTTACCCATTCTATATCAATATCGGTACCAAATATGGAACCATTAAGTCAATACTTTTTTAATAACCCTTCAGGTCTAAAATCTTTTTGGTTATTTTGTAGTTTTAACCAATAATTATATAATTTTGTTTTTAA
>CAYYMU010000026.1:5619-17294 GCA_964472445.1 uncultured Desulfobacteraceae bacterium | reverse complement strand
TGAAATAGCACTCTCTTGAATTTATAGTAATTTTCGGATCAAAAAAATTTAATTTTTCAAAATCATCTATGGTATTTGGCAATAAAAAGTTTTTTGGATTAGTCAAAGAGTCCCATAAGTATTTTAAACTTCTAATTTTCTTTTTATTCTCCTTTAAAATTTTTTCTAATTCCATAAAAATTCCTGAGTTCTATTTTCTAACTCCCCCAAAAACCACTTTACTTCCCCCTTTTTATACACACAACCTCCCAGTTTAGCGAAATTGCTCTGCGCAAAAATTGCATGGTTAGGTGCAATTTCTGAGTCAAATGAGGTCGAGTTTGCCTTTGACCCTTAATAATTTTGAGCAAGAGTCAACAGTAGCCCCCATTCTTTGCTCTGTTGTTATCAACTATTTTTTCTTTCGTGCTCGCTTCACAGCATTACTGACGGACCGTGAAAGAATCTCCATTTGCTCTGTGTAATTTTTTTCTTCTCTAAAGTCAGCAAACCGATAATCTGACAGAAAGACTGGCAGTTCGCAATCCTTATATATTACCGGGAGAATTTTGAGGTCTTCCGCTAACCTAAGATTATAAGCTGCTCTCAGCTCTTCTTTTACCCACGGACGATCAAGAGCTTCGGGCGAAAGGATAATTATGAACGTAAAACAATTTTTCAATGCCTCTTGAATTTTGTCGGAAATAGAATCTCCAATATCGATCTCCCCCTGATCCTGCCAGATATGTAGATCCCTGTTCTTCAAATCTCCTGCAATTTTACGTACAAAATCCTGATCGCCTGTAAAATAGCTAATAAATCCATCGAATTCTTTTTCTTTCACAATATCTATCATCGGCCTAAGGAACGGAGCGTCCCAAAGTGTATACGATTTCATGTCATACGGAAGTAATTCATTTACAACCGCTTCCGTCGGCAGATCGGCCAAATACACACCTCTTTTCGCCCAATATTGATAATTCTTTGTCGGGTCTTCTGTATTAACCACCTTGTCGGCTGCCTGCGCAAGGCAGGAAAGATGTAAAATATCCTCAGCTTCGAATGCCGATATTCCTAGCAGAAGAAGATCTTTTTGCCTTACCATCTCCATCATATTTTCGATCTGTATTCGATCTTGTGGGTGTTTGGTTAGCTGTTGATGAAGACCGTGCCACGGTGAGTCAATATTTAAATCTATAAAGGCACTGAAAACGTTTGGGTTGTCAGGATTGCTTTGCCTCCATGTGCCCATAGAAAGTCCGGAAAAACCATGAAAGATCGGGTTTTTTCCCAACTCTTGCAAGGCAACTAAAAACTGCCGATCAAGAGATACATCGATGAAGTTGGATACAGGAATAGAGGCGAGTTTTCGATGAATTGGTTGTGGTGTCATCGATGCTGCTTTCATCCGGACATACCCAACAATCTCTTTTCTATCCGCTTTTTTCTCGGCAGTATCAATAAATTCATTCCATTTCGAAAACCATTCGTATCTGTGCTTGACCGAAAAACTTACACTGAAGTGCGAACAGATTTCATCTGCTATTGTTGGCAAATCCATCTCCCCGGAAAAGAGACTGCCGATAGCTATGCAAAGTTGATTTGCACGTGCTTTCGCTCTGATTCGTTTAATAAAGGCGTCGTCTATCATTCTCTTTTGATAACGTTAAGGTAAACGGTTCAAGGGGTTCAAGGGGTTGGAGCGAAAGCGAAAACTACTTGAATTCGCTCAACCGCCGAGCTATGCATTTTAAGTCTCCGATTCTACTGTTTTTATTTCTTCCTCTGTCAAGTTGTACAGTTTATAAACCAATTGATCTATCTGTTTGTCTGTCGCTTCGATTTGACGCTGTAACACATTTTTTACCTGCGGTATGTTAGATTCTGCAAGTTTTTTATGTAAGTTCAGCATTTGGTCCACAAGGGCTACCATTTGATCATGATCGGCTTTGTCGTCGGAATTTTTAAAATCTATGATGCGAATGGGTAGTTGCTCAACATATTGGCGATTCAGCGCAAGATATCCCCCACGAAAAGGCGTGCTAATTAGGCTAAGGAGGTAACTCAAAACTTTTGAGTTCAACACTCCCAAAAGATAATGATAGCTAATGTTAATATTAGGATTCAAGGTAATACCGTAACCTCCTCCACCACCCCCACCACTACCTACAAAATAAAACTTTCCTTCAATATCAGCAGCAAAACAACTACCCTTGGCAATGGAGGGAACCAAGAGCTTAGGCATATTAAAACGAGTATGATTTTTCTTATATACGTAGCCAAACCAATCAGCATTCCCCAAACGCCCCCCACCCCTCAATGAAAGGCGGCTTTTATTTGCTTCCAGATAAGCCCAAGTTAAAGGATAACGTTCTTGATAATCCTTGGCACTCAGAAGAACTGACTTTTTGTTTCGCATTTCATAGGGAAAGATCAGGCGTTTGGTTAGGTCAGACAAATGATAGCGCCGAATATTCAAGGACCCCTTTGCAAATCGTTTCAAGTGATTGTTCTCAAATTCGTGAACCTGCCCGGTCTCCTTTGATCGGCAAAAGACGATTGAACCCACTCGCTTAATTTCCTCCACGATATAGATACTATCAGCATCCGTTTGTAGGCCAACAAAGATATGAGCCACATCACCCAACCTGATCGGCATCTCGCTCAACTTCTCAAATAATGGTAAGTTTGGCCCTATGACAAAATTCCATTCACTTCCCATCACTTTTTCATTGCAAATTTCACCTTCATCAGCTTTAGCATTTGTCGTCCAAGCATCCAAATCATGCGCTTTTACAAAATGGAACCTTTTATTATCTTTTTTGTTCAGAAAGAGAAGGCAGGTGTAGGTAGTTGCACCTGCAAAGACCTGTTGGTCACCAAAGTGAACGACCTCTGATAAAAACCTTCCATCGGAAATTAGCTTGCGTAAAGGAATACCATACTTAGCTTCAAAAAATTTATGGGGCAAAATATAGCCTATAATTCCATTCTTCAGATTAAGAAGTTGTAATGCCTTTTCTACAAAAACAACATATATGTCATAATTACCCTTGCTGGCAGCCTCATAGTATCTCTTGTAAAATTCTACTTCGATAGGCGCCCAAATTTTCATTGCCTGTATACGTATATATGGTGGATTTCCTATTACAGCATCAAAACCGCCACTTTTCATGATTTTCATAAACTCCGCGTTCCAATCAAAAGCATTGACCCGATACATTTCTTCTTCATCAAGCAAACTCATTTGCTCACTATCGTAAAAATCAGGCCCAATAAGAGAATTCCCGCATTTAATATTATTTGCTAAGTCCGGCAATACACGCTCCTGGAACAATGCCATTTGCTTGCCGATGCTCTGTTCATCTTCGCCTTCCAACACTTTCAGTAACAGGGATAACTTTGTTACTTCAACAGCTTGCGGATCAATATCAACACCGTAAATATTGTTTAAAAGAATCCGTTTTCTTTCATCAGTTGTTAATCGCCATTCTCCTTTATCGGTTTTGTAAAGACGGGGAGTTCTACCTTTTGCCCATTTTTCAGGTTCATCATTTCCGTATTGGTCGCGATGCCAATCAAGTAAATGCTGGTATGCTCCGAGTAAAAAAGAACCTGAACCACAGGCGGGGTCTAATATTTTTAATTTGCTTACAGCACCTCTTGGCCCCGGCTTCTTGCCTTCGAGCAGCTTCCCCACGGTGTTTTTGACGATATAGTCCACGATGTAGGTCGGGGTATAATACACCCCTCCTGCTTTGCGGACTTCTGGCTTTTCCTCTATTTTTGCCTGATGTTTCGGCGTCAGACGGATAATTTTACCAAGAAATTGTTCATATACCTGCCCTAATATATCGGCAGGTAAAACGGAAAATTCATAGGGGCTGTCAGGATAGTATAGATTTTTGAAGATGTCCTTTAAGGGCATGTCATCAATAGTCAGGCTTGAAGTAAGATTGTCGAAATTATCACGATCTTTTTCTTTATTAAAATGGAACAGGCCTGAATTATATTTGTTATCCGCCTTGCGAAAAAGTTGAAACAATCGTCTGTAAACATTGTTTCCATTTTTCAAGGCCATTAATCTGCCGTAATTTTCAATGCCACGATCTTCGCAAATACGGAGAAAAATAATCCTGTCAATTGTCTGCTGAACAGAAAAATTAAGTTCTCTCTGACCAAGATTCGGATTCCGCAAAGCAATATTACGAGCTAAAAGTTCACGCCAGCGTTCAATTTCCTGCAGGAAAGCCTTGTCAACCTCGGCAGTGCCCTTTTTGGTTTTTTTGGATTTTACATATTTATCAAAGGAACCCTTTAAAATAGCTTCAGGAGAAAAAATATTTACGAGTTCATCCCAACGCTCTATATAATCAGTGTATTTCATATAGAGAATACGTGAATGAGATACCTTGTCTGTTTTAGAGGGTTTTACACGGCAGTCATAAACCGCGAATTCTTCAAAGTCTGTTAGAATACTTAAAGGCAGCTTGGCGCTCCATCCATAACGGCGCAGCTGATATGCAGGGTGTATATCTTCTTTGATATTTACAGCGGGTTTTTTTGCTTCGAGAAAGAATTTACGAACACCGCCTATGCGAAAACAATAATCCGGCGCTTTGGTAACACCGCCGACTTTTATAGCATCTTCATGAATTACATCTTTGTAGGCTTCCGCATAGCCTTGTTTATTCGTAATATCCCAGCCTAATTCTTTAAAAAAGGGATTTATGAATTCAAGACGCACCTGAGTTTCATTATATGAGCCTTTCTTATACGTTTCTAAATTATAATCGAAAGTCTCAATCAATTTTATGATTTTGTCAGGTATGCTCATATTTAGAATATGTGCCAGAGTTGGGGCTGTCTATTGGATTATTGGTTTACTTGCTCTTAAAGTTTTAAAAACAAACCAAAACAAATTTATTATAGTATATATTATTATAAAAATAAAGACGTTAATGAAATAAATTGACTTTTTCTACAGCTTGAACGCCGCATGTCAGTATTTGGAGGATTGGCGTTTTCAAACCGGTGTGCATTTCCGATTGCAGCTAGAACCATGGCAGAAATATAGGGTTCCGGTTTCGCCCATTGACATAAGGCACACAATGTGCTAAATATAATTATTATGGATTATTATAAATGGGATTCCCAAAAGAATGAAAGGCTCAAGGTCGAGCGCTGTATCAGTTTTGAACAAATTGTAATGCATATTGAGCGTGGCGATGTATTGGATTTAATTATTCATCCTAACCAGGAAAAATATCCTGGTCAGCAGATTATTGTCGTTGAAATTGATGAATACGCGTATCTTGTTCCTTTTGTAGAATCCTCAGAGGGTAAATTCTTAAAAACGATTATTCCGAGTCGTAAAGCCACACGGGATTATTTAGGAGAAAAAAAATGAGCAAAATAAAACTTGATAAAGAAGAAAAAGATATTCTTGATTCATTCGAACGTGGTGAATGGAAACAAGTTAAAAATTTTAAGGCTGAAGTCAAAAAGCATCAGGAATATGCGAGAAAAACCTTAAAGAAGGACAAAAGAGTTAATATTCGGATATCGTCCAAAGTCTTGGAAGAAATTCAGGCCCTTGCAGTTGAGAATGGAATCCCATACCAAACACTAATGACAAGTATTCTTCATCGATATGTTCACGGCAGTCTTATTGATAAACCAAGGCCGAATAAATCAGTTAACTCAGACGGCTAAAACCGTGGCTTTTTAATTTCATCGCAGTTTACATCGTTTTTAGTTTTGTGGAGGCCTGCGGTGGATAGCGATGTTATACCGCAACAGGTTCCTCAACAACGCAAAGGAGTAAAAAAACATGAAAGCCCTATTTTCTGCACTGGTCGTGATCACTTCCTTGCTCATCGCAGGATGCGCCACTACTACATCCAACAACAATCAATCATCGACGATTTGCACGGAAAGCCGAATAGCACCGACCGAACAAGAAATCGCATCATTGTTTGACAGGTGGAACCAATCGCTACAAACAGGTGATCCACAAAAAGTCGTTTCCAACTATGCTGAGCGGTCTATTCTTTTGCCCACAGGCTCAAACAAGCCTCGGCTCACGCCGGCGGAGAAAGTGGACTATTTTCAACACTTTCTAGAGGACCAACCCGTAGGGGAAATCAACATGCGACAGATACAGGTTGACTGCAACATAGCAGTAGATTCCGGTCTTTATACCTTCGACTTCGCCAAGACGGGAGACAAGGTTAAGGCGCGATACAGTTTTACCTATCGCTGGGATGGTAAGCAATGGCTCATTATCAGCCATCACTCGTCTGCAATGCCAGAGAAGTAACACACAATAACAGAGTCGAAGGCTCGGTTCTAATCCGTGGTTCAAGAAGCCGCGGATGTATTTGTATCTATAATTTAAGCTGCATTTGAGCTGAGTACATGGACCTCTTCAACAAGTCGATCTGCCAGTACATCCTCTGTCACCTCAAGATCGAAGCTATTTTGAAGCTTCAGCCAAAACTGAGGCGATATCTCAAAAAATCGCCCTAAACGCAGGGCTGTATCAGCGGTGATTGAACGCTTTCCATGAACAATTTCGTTAATACGTCTTGGAGATACACTTATGTCTTTGGCAAGCCGATATTGACTGATTCCCATTGGCTTCAGAAATTCCTCAATAAGAATTTCTCCAGGATGAACGGGAGGAAGTTTTTATTTTTCATTATTTCCTCCTAATGATAATCTGCAATCTCAACATCATATACATTACCGGCTTTCCATTGAAAACATATTTGCCACTTATCGTTGATGCAAATGCTGTGTTGTCCCTTCCGTTTACCTTTCAAAGCTTCCAATCTGTTTCCGGGTGGAACACGTAAAGTGTTTAATTCGGTCGCCGCATCCAGGATAACCAATTTTTTGGAAAGAAGTCTATTAAAAATTTTGTAACTATTCAGCCACAGATTCACACAGGCCCGCCCGCCACTGCGAGGCACGAGCGGGCAGGTGACCGCAGATAGGTTTAAATACAAAGAAATCACAAATATTGGTATGCATTCCCACGCTGGATCATGGAAACGAGAAAAACAGCAAAAAGAGCAAAAAGAATAAAGAAAATAGCAAAGCAATTAACCTCTGAACCGTGAACTGTAAACAGTTACAAAATATCGGTGATGATCAGCGTAGATCGGTGGCTGAACAATTACGATACTTTATTATATTTGTAGAAATAGTGTCAGGCTCAATAATTTCAAACGCCCACAATTCAGCCCCACGGGTTGACAAATTAAAAATAACACGCATTTTAGTTCATATTTTTATAATATTTTAAAACAGACTTTTGACTGGAGGAATTATGAGTAATCAAGCAACAACACACGAATTTAAATCGGAAGTTAAGCAGCTTTTGAAGCTAATTATCAACTCTCTTTATTCAAACAAGGAAATATTTCTTCGCGAATTGATATCCAACGCGTCGGATGCCATCGACAAACTGCGATTTGAGGCCCAGACAAACCCCGACATTCTGGGTGACGACACGGAGTTTAAGATTAAGCTTACCAAGGACGGAATCAAACAGACATTTGAAATCTTGGACAATGGCATCGGAATGACCTATGACGAGGTCATGGAAAACATCGGGACCATTGCTCAGAGCGGAACGGCTGCTTTCATGGCGGCTATGGAGCAGACCAAGGGCGACACCCTTACCCCTGAACTGATCGGCCAGTTCGGTGTCGGATTCTACAGTGCCTTTATCGTAGCGGACAAGATCACCCTCCTGACCAGAGCGGCCGGATCGGAAAAGGGGGTTCGCTGGGAATCCCATGGAGACGGGACATATACCATCGAAGAAGCGGAAAAGGAAAGCCGGGGGACTTCAATAACCCTTGAACTAAAGAAAAGAGAAGACGGGGAACAGGATTTTACGGATGAATGGACCATCAAACACATTGTCAAGCAGCATTCCGACTTTGTCAATTACCCGGTGGTGATGGATGTGGAAAAAGAAGAACCCATCCCGGAACCCGATCAACTCAAGGACAAGGACGGCAAACCCCTCGGAAAAACCACCCGCGAGGTTATAAAGGAAGAAACCTTAAACACCATGAAGGCAATATGGGCCAGGCCTAAAGAGGAGGTCGACGACAAGGAGTATGAAGAGTTTTACATGCATATCAGCCATGACTGGAATCCTCCCCTGGCACGGCTGCACAGCAAATTCGAAGGAACCACCGAATACACCGCCCTTCTGTACATTCCTTCCAAAGCGCCCATTGACCTGTTCAAACCTGATGCAAAACGTGGTATCAATCTTTACTGCAAACGGGTTTTTATCATGGACGACTGTGCGGATCTGATGCCGGAATACCTGCGATTTGTAAAAGGGGTTGTAGATGCATCGGATCTCAGCCTGAATATCAGTCGTGAGATTCTCCAGCAAAACGTCCTGATTAGAAATATCCGCCAGAATCTTGTCAAAAAGATTTTTGAACTGCTGAAAGGTCTGGAAGACAAAGAATACGAAAAATTCTACGAGGCATTTGGGGAAGTTCTCAAAGCCGGTATTCATTCCGACTTTGAGAACAAGAATAAAATCGCCGAATTGTTGCGATTTAAGACAAGCAAATCAGACGGCAAGTGGGTTTCACTGAAGGCGTATGTGGACAACATGCAGCCCGATCAGAAGGAAATCTACTACATCACCGGCGAGAACATGACCGCTCTTCTGAACAGCCCTCTTTTGGAGCAGCTCAAGGCAAAAAATTATGAGATTCTGCTCATGTCTGACCCGGTGGATGAATGGGTGGTTCAATCTCTCACCGAATACGACGGCAAATCGTTGAAAAGTGCTGAAAAGGGCGACCTTGCGTTAGACAAGGTCGACGATGACAAAAAAGATAAATATGATGGCCTTTTCAAGCAACTCCGTCTGCTTATGGAAGAAAACATAAAAGAAGTAAAACCGTCCACCCGCTTAACCGATTCGGTGGCCTGTCTTTCCGGGGATAGCGCCGACATGAGCGCCTACATGAAAAAAATTCTCAAGGCCTCGGGTCAAAAAACACCGGACACAAAAAGGATCCTCGAACTGAACATGGACCATCCGGTTGTCGATAAGATCAATTCGATCTTTGAAAAGGATTCTGCCGCGCCGGTTCTAAAAGATTACGCCAACCTTCTGTTTGACCTTGCCACCATAAGCGAGGGTGGCAAAATAAACGACCCTGCCGCTTTCACCCGACGGGTGGGTGAGCTGATGTGCGACGCATTAAAATCGTGAACGATTAAAGAACCCTGTAGCTTGCTTGCTACAGGGTTCTTTAATAAACTATTGTTTTGCCATTAAGCCATCGACCTACCCGGGAAGGTACCGGCAGCGTCTCAGGCTCTTTTCAAGTCCGAAATGTAGCTGATCACGGTTTTCTTGACGTTTTATTTTTTCAATAGAGGAAAACCCATGGCTTCCCGCTGTTTCAGATATTCTTCCGCGCAGGCCCTGGCAAGGTTTCTTATCCTTGCTATATAACCGGTTCTCTCAGTTACACTGATGGCTCCGCGCGCATCAAGAAGATTAAAGGTATGTGAACATTTCAGGCAGTATTCATAAGCAGGGATAACCAGCCGGTCTTTGATCGTTTTCACTGCTTCGGCTTCGTATCTGTTAAAAAGGTTCAGAAGCATATCCACATCAGCTTTTTCAAAATTATATGTTGACTGCTCAACTTCCTCCTGATGATGTATATCTCCATATAATATCCTGTCGTTCCATTTTAAATCATAAACATTATCTATTCCCTGAAGATACATTGCAATACGTTCCAGGCCATAAGTAAGTTCTACTGAAACAGGATGGAGTTCAATACTGCCGGCTAATTGAAAATATGTGAACTGACTGATTTCCATGCCGTCCAGCCAGACCTCCCACCCCAGGCCTGAAGCTCCAAGAGTCGGTGATTCCCAGTCATCCTCAACAAACCTGATGTCATGATCAAGGCAATCAATGCCTAACATGCTCAGGCTTTGAAGATACTGCTTCTGGACATCAAGCGGAGAGGGTTTAAGTATGACCTGAAACTGATAATAATGCTGCAGTCGATTTGGATTTTCACCATAACGTCCGTCTGTAGGGCGTCTTGAGGGCTGGACATAAGCGGCTTTCCAGGGCTCAGGGCCAAGAACCTTAAGAAGCGTTGCGGAATGAAATGTTCCCGCGCCTACCTCAATATCATAAGGTTGAATCAGTGTGCATCCTTTGCGTGCCCAGAACTTCTGTAATGAAAGTATTATTTCCTGAAAATACATTTGTTTCCTCTATTTGTTATTTTTTAAACAAGCTAATATTTGATGGCTTCGTAAAAAGTCTCAAAAATATTCCCTTTCTAACAGTCTAACAGTCTTCAGCCTGATCCCCTAACCCTTAATCCCTTAATCCTTCATTAACCTCTAAACCTTTAGAATCAATATTCACATCAAGAAGACATGCCTCTTTCCTTTTTAAAAGAGCCTCTCCCCAGGCATGCCTTAACCTGCTTATATCATTAATTTCGCCTATTGCCCATATACAGCCACCACCGCCGGCTCCTGTAAATCTCGCGCCGCATTTGTGATTCACGGCCAGATCAACAAGCCTTATTCCCATTTTATCAAGCACATCAGGCGTCATTTTTCTTCTTATAGCTGTTTCTCTGTTCATTGCAATGCAGGCATTCTTAAAGTTTTTTTCAAGAAGAGCTTTATTAAACATTTGAGTACATGAAATTATCTCGGCCCATAGTTTGTGGTATTTTCCGGAAACAAACTGTTTAATCCATTTCTGGTTGATATTTTTTGACTCGTGCGGAAATCCGCAATATGCCAATAATAAATGCTGCCTGAAATTATTAAAAAATTGTTTTTTAATAACAGCTCTTTTTTTAAAGGAATGGCCTTTGATATCTGATTTCCAGTACCATGAATTAACTCCTCCATAAACAGCGGCAAGCTGATCCTGAAGTCCGCACGGCAAACCTGCAACGCTTTCTTCAAGAGCATGTGCAAGTAATGCAATTTTTCGTCCCGGCACTTTGCTTTCTGCATGGTCCTGACTTATTCTTGCAAATGCGCCTGTAAGCGCAACTGCTGCTGCAGATGAACCTCCGAGAGCGCTGCGCGGAGGCGATGATGAATCAATATCAATATGCACGCCTTCAGCTCTGAAATATGATGCAATCGCAAACATAAGCCCTAAAGGATGATTAAAAGAAATCTTATCTGTGGGATATTCAGCGCTTTTAAATCCTCTTGAAGAAACTTTTATAATCCCTTCATTGTATGGGAAAAGACGGATTCTGGTTCTTAAATTCAACGCTATATTGAATGTGCATGGAGAAAGATGCCTCAGAGGATAATAAAATGTGCTGATATCCAGAGTTCCTCCCATGTCGATCCTGCACGGGGCTGAGGCCTCAATATACCGTTTTTTAAGAATACTTCTTATCCTCTGCATAATGTTTCCCGGATTCCAGACTCGGAGGCTGTCCGAGAATGGCTATTTCCCGCAATCTCTGCGTAAGGCTCAGAATTTAATCCTCAAAATACTCAATGTATTCCTGCGGTTAAAACCTTCGTCTTCCTTGACCTTGCAAAAAATTTCTCATTCTCGGACAGCCTCCTAGGTGTTCAAAAGTTGCTGTTTTTCCAATTTGAGGAGCAAAGCGACATCATCATTCAAA
>CAYYMU010000026.1:0-5519 GCA_964472445.1 uncultured Desulfobacteraceae bacterium | reverse complement strand
GTTCAAAAGTTGCTGTTTTTCCAATTTGAGGAGCAAAGCGACATCATCATTCAAAATTCGATGTTCGACCTGCCCGCAACGCTTCGCTTGCGAGGCGGACGGGTGTTAGATGTTCATCCCTTCAAAGGTTTTCACTGCGTATCTGCCGTAAGAATTTCAGGCTCCTCGGCTCTTTTCCCAAATGATAAGGCACAAACATTTCCATAAGTTTAAGACCATCTTCCAAACCCCTGCCGAAAAATTTAATTCTGCTGGCCTTACTCAAGTCTCTACTTCTAATCCAGTCAAGCTGCTTTATAGTTCCTTTTGAAAGAGACATATTACTTAATGAAGCAGACGCACATTTTTCACATACAAGCCCGCCCTTTTTAAGGTCAAATATCACATTGCTTTTTTGGATGTTCTCAAGTTCAATCTTACATATACTGCAACAGCTTAAATTGGGACAAAACCCTGCCAGAGCCATAAATTTTATTTGAAACTGTATGCTGAGAGCCATCTCAGATATCCGGCCACGATCAAGTTCGCATAAAACATGCTTAAGCAGATGATAAAGCTGTTTTTGTGTTTCAGCCTGTTCCATCCATTCATTTGTCAATTCAGACCAGTAGCTGGCATAGGCTGTTTTTATTATATCTTCCCTTATTCCCTGAAAAGGATACTTTAATGCAGCCTCCTGTAAAACAAAAAGCCCGGATCTGCGACCTGAGCTGCACACAATATCTAAAACAGAAAAGAGCTCAAGAATGCCTAAAAAACGTTTCGCACTCTTTTTTGCGGCTTTGGCGATTACAGAAATCTTTCCTCTCTTTAATGTAAAAAAGGTAATTATAAGATCGTAGTCTCCAAAATCCCTGCGGCTGAGCATAATAGCTGGCGAGGAAAAACTTAACATACGTTATATGTGGAGAAGCATCGTAGCAATTGAAAAATAGAAAAATACACTGATAATATCTATAGCCGTTGTTACAAAGGGGCCTGTTGCTACTGCAGGATCAACATTTACACGCGCAAAAAGCATGGGGACCAGAGAGCCTATAAGCGCGGCAATAGACATGGAACAGATTAAAGCAGAGCAAACAGATATGGTCAGCGCCCCGGTGCTGTATCGAATTTGAGCAACAACGCCGATAAGAACTCCGTAAATAATGCCGAGAATAAGACCTATGGCAAGTTCCTTAAAAACAACAGACCAGATATCTCTAATATTGAGACGTCCTGTTGCAAGACCACGGACCACAATTGTAGAAGATTGAGTCCCTATGTTGCCGCCCATGCCCATAATAACGGGAATAAAGGCCGCAAGATAAATAAATTTGCTCAAACTCTGTTCAAAACGGCTAATAATTATAAATGCAATTATTCCACCAACACAACTCGCAAATAACCACGGCAGGCGTATTCTCGTGCTTCTGACGATAGACTGGGTTTCGATAAATTCCTCACCGCTTACCCCAGCCATTTTCAAAATATCTTCTGTGGCCTCTTCTCTAAAAATATCAATAACATCATCAACCGTAACAATACCAACGAGTTTGCCGTATTCATCTACAACAGGCACTGCCAGGATATCATAACGGGCAACGAGTTTCGCCACTTCTTCCTGGTCCACATCAGTTTTTACTGAAAACACGTCTGTTGTCATAAAATTTTTAAGAAGGGTATCAGGCGGAACCACAACAAGCTGCCTCAAAGAGCTGACTCCTACGAGCTTGCCATAATCATCCACAACATAAAGATAAAAAGGCATCTCAACATCCATATGCTCTTTTTGTAAAGACTCGATAGCATCTTTTGCGGTTATATCCTCTCTAAGCGCTATAAAATCGGGAACCATTATACCGCCTGCAGTATCATCGCTGTAACGAAGCAGGTCCTCGACTTCTTCAGAATCCTCCTTTTTCATTTTTTCAAGTATCGCAGCGGATTGATCCTCTGGAAGTTGCCCAATCAAATCCGCGACATCATCTGCCGGCATGTAATCCAGAATTTCAACAATATGATTCAAGTCCATACCTTCAATTAGTTTAAGGAAGGTATCTTCATCCAGCGCGCTGAAGAGCTCACTCTTTTTTTCAAGGTCTTCTATTAAGTCAAAAATTTTGATCTGATTGGAGGGTGATAAATAACGAAAAACTACAGCCAGGTCAGCAGCATGTGTCTTGTTTATAATTTTAACAAGATGACTTGTTGCGTCCCGTCTTATCAGTCTCCTGATGCTTTCAATTAATATTTTATTACGATCAGTTTGCATAATTAATTCAGAAAATAACCAAAATTTAAAAAAATAAAAAAATTGCAGAACGTTTACAGAGCGAACAAATCCGACCTTCAAATAACTAAATCATAACTCAACAAAATTAACTTGAAAACATTATATGAAGCGTACTGCGATATTTCTACCACGAAGAACACGAAGCAATCGGAGATAAAGAAAAAAATTCTTCGTGTTCTTCGTGGTTATCAATAATAAAATTGCCCGAGTTAATAACATTGAAACATAATTTTTGATATGCTTGAAAGTTATTTTTCTCTACAGTGCCGCCAAACGGCATAATTTAGCTTTTTGCGACGCCATCAAATTTATGGAATATTGATATTTACTACCTGTCCGCTTTTACCTGATACCTCTACAGGTTTATCATTTAAAATCAATCGAACACCTGCTGCATTGCCTATCAATAAATTAAAATCATCAGAAGCTTCAAGTTCAAGGTTATCTCCGGCTCCCAAGCTGTATTCTTTTGGCTTCTGATCATCGATTATTACCTTCAGCCATGTTGTTTCAATTGCTACTATATTAAGCAGTAATTTTTTTTCAGGCTTCTCATCCGTTAGACCAGGTTCCAGCTCTTGGATATAATCGGCGCTGGAAGGCATAGAAGAAACAGCATCAAAAGTTTTATCTGTCTTATCCTCTATGGCCTTTGTATTAACCTTACCGTTGTTTTTAAGGTCGCTATGAAAAAAAGACATCAAAAAGACAGATAAAATAATAATACATATCAGCCCACCAAGAGAAAGCAGCAAATGAAGCCAGAATTTTGTGGACATCTTTGTAAAATTTAATTCACCAACGGTATTTACACGATAAGCATTAAGGCTTGACGAATAAACCATTATAACCTTATCCTTATCAGCGCCTACAGATTCTGCATACGCACGCAAAAATCCTTTAACAAAAACCTCAGCAGGCAACCTGCCATGATCCTCTTTCTCAATAAGAAGAAGAGTGTCAAGTCTGATTTTGGTTTCATCTGAGACCTTTTCAAGGCTTATTCCCTTTTGAATCCTTATTACCTTGAGATAACGTCCGAATGAAAGCCTTTTTTTGTCTATCATAATAAATATACACCCATGCCTTGTTAATCTGAGGCCTTTGCATAACTGCCGTTTTCACGTGATGCGGCGAGACCTTTGCAAAACGCCCCCTTTTGCCCAATTTCTATGTCAGGATCAAATTTCAATCAGCCTGAGGCTGATAAATACTCGAAATATTTAATATATTCCTGTGGTTAAAATTTTCACCTTTCTTGAACTTGAGCAAGATTGAACATTTTCCAAAGGTCTCGCGACATCAGGCTAAAATTTTAATCAGCCTAAGGCTGATTAATCCTCAAAAATGCTAACTGATCGAATAAATTAGATTTTTTATGATTCCGTCAAACAATGACTTATTTTATTATTTTTATATAAGATTTTTTACGCAGATCATCAAGCCATGAAGCAAACTTTTTATCGACTATCTCTCTGAAGAGTTTTTCTTCTATCTCAGAGCTTACGTCTTCCAGCGACTTCCCAGGCGAAGTTAAGACTTCCGCAATATAAAATATCTGATATCCATGATCAGTATCAAGAACAGATGTAAACTCGCCGGCTTTTAATCCTTTTATTGCCTGCTGTAATTGCTGTGAAAGCTCATCTGCTGAGAACAATCCAAGCTCGCAGCTTCCCGAAGATTCGGAATATAATTTAGCCACTTCTTCGAAAGAATGCCCTGCTTTTAATTTTGTAAGCACAACATTCATCCTGTTTTCAATTAGAGCCTTTTCAGTTTTATCAGCAGAAGGAGGAGTTTTTATAATTATGTTCTGAAGGCGATATTTTTTCTCTCCACCATATTCATCGCTGTGTGCTTCATAATATGACTTCACATCCTGTGTGGTAATGACGACTTTGGATTTAACCTCAATATTAACCAGCTTTGTCCTGAGTATCTGTTCCTCAAGGTTCTTCCGATACTCTTCCATGTTTGATCCCTGACGTGCCAACGCTTCTCTGAGCTCTTCATCAGTGTAATAATTTATATCTTTAATACGCTCGATTGCCCCATCAATCTCTTTTTCAGTTACATTAATATTATAGCGCTTTAGCTCCTGATCAGTGAGCTTCTGCTCAATAAGCTTATTAAGTATATCTTTGCGTACATGAAACAGCATTTCGCGTTTTTTTTCTGGAGAATACCCATCCATTTTAATTTTTTCAGAATATGGTTTTACAAAAAGATCTAATTCAGAAAGACTAATTATATCATCATTAACAACAGCTACAATACGATCAACCACTTCCGCGCCAACAGATATATTGATCGAAAAAAAACATAAAATAAAATATATTGCCGGAAATGCTGAGCGCATTACGGTTCTTGTAATATTTTTAACCATTAATTTTGTCCCACTCTTTTTTATTTATTTTAACTGGATATCTTTTTCTAAGACTATCTATCCAGGGTTTATAGGCCTCTTCTATTTTTTTTATGCGGACTTGCCTTACAATTTTTTCATTTAAATCTCTATCAGATTTCAGATCCACTTTTCCAATATCTCCACTATAATACTTTTCATAATAACTGGATATATCCTCAGAAGTTATTGCAATGTTTTTCTTTAACTCTTCTTTAACAACCTTTTCTATAAGCAGACGATTACTGAGCTCCTTTTTCCACAAATTATATGAAATGGCCCTCTCTAATAAAATCTTTTCAAAAAAATCATCTTCATAATCTCCCTTTATCCGGGCAATAGCTTCATCAAGCTCTGAATCTGAAATCACTATATTAAGCTCATCTGCCCTCTCCAGTATCACTGTTTGCTCTGTCAGCTCACTTAAAAGCCTGTACTTAGCGTCTCTGCATAGATCCTTTTTCTTAAGAGCCTTGTGTGAATAAGCTGCCCTGACAATTTCAAAGGCTTTGTTAAAATCATCTAACGTAACAGTTCTGTGCCCGCCTCTAATTAAATAATTATCAGTGGCAACTGAATGCGAATCAGAGTCATAATCACCACACCCTGTCAGGATATAAATAATCAATAAGGCCCCAAGCATTGGAGACAATCTATTAGAGTATCTTGTCATTGATAAATGGTAAGCGTTCACGGTGTTTTGAATGAAGAAAAAACCATTATTAATTTAAAATTCAACATTTAAAATTAATAACTTTTTATATATTCCTGTGGTTGAAATCTTCGCCTTCCTTGAACTTAAACAAAATTGAGCATTTTTCAAAGGTCTCAACGATT
>CAYYMU010000025.1:0-17442 GCA_964472445.1 uncultured Desulfobacteraceae bacterium | reverse complement strand
CCCTTGAATCCTTGGACCCTCTTCTCCAACTAAATTGGAGAAGAGCCGTTCAAGAATACTCAGCCCAACATTTACGTATAAGGCAATTTTGCCTGATATCCTGATATTGAATAGACAAACAGGTACGGATAAGGTCTGCATGACGATATGCTTTTATGTATTAAGCATTTTATTATGCAAACGCTCTGCTCTCAGACAGAAGGTCTCAAGTTTTGCGCTTATCAGTTGAGGAAAAGGAGAACCATCACTTTCGATTGCAAGAAAAGGCAGGTCTTCAATGTCCATAAGTACTTTCCGGAGCTTCTTATTGGCTGGATCTGTTTTCAGCTTTTCCTCACGATTCATTATCATGTTTAAAACAGCCTCTGATAAACGGTTTGGCATGCAGCCGAACGGGCCTATGGCAATAGCGCCGCAGACATGAGAAGCTACTTCGGTTATGGTCCCCCCAATTGTAAGGATGGCCTCACCTGTCAGATTTGGTGAGATATAAGGCTTTGCGTTTTCTATTATTTTTTCCATGTCAAGGGGCTGGGCATGCACAAGGCCGGACCTGGATAAAATAGATTTAATCCGCTTTTCGTATTTAGCCATGTATTTTTTTTTAATTATAAATTCCAGGCTTTCTATTTTTGACATTTTGTAGTCAACAAGCCCCTTGCTGATAAGATAATCAGAATATAATATCCATTCTTCAACAGGTGTACAAACAGTAGCAAATCCATTTTTTGCAAGACGTCTCGTTAAATACTGGCGTGATATTGAATCACGGCGAACAAATATTTCACCTATAATGCAGATTGTCGGAACCTCCTCTGGCGGACGTTTCAGAGGAATCCTGCTTAAACGTTCGGAAGTATTTATAAGCTGTTTTTCCAGTCTGGGGAAACCCCCTGTTTCAATCTCTTTTAATATTAATTCCCATTCTTCGTTAAATATCCTCATACCGTCTCCGGCATCTTTTGCATCAGCCAGTATCATTGACCTGATATCTGCCATGACATCGGATATTATAACTGAAAACCATGCAGCGATCTGAAAATCTTTTCCCAAACCAGCATAAGAACTCTCCGACGTCAGTGAAAACAGGGCTACATCAGGAAGTTCAAGCCTTTTTACAAGGTCTTCCATGAATATATAATATTGACCAAACCTGCACGGGCCTGATCCAGTAGGCATAAAATAAATCAAAACCTCGTTTTCTTTTTTTACATTGTAAACATAGTTAAGTAATGTTCCTGTTGTCAGTATAAGCGGCAGGCATTCCTTACAGGAGGTGTTTGCCCTCCCAAGCTTCAGGATGGCCTCATCAGAGGGAGGATTGGCTTTTGCATTAAAACCAAATCCTCGAAATACCGCTGCCAGAGCTTCAGTAGAAATCTTGCCCATCGACGGAAATAAAAGCGTAACGCGCTTATCGCTGGCCGGCAATTTTTTTCCGGAGGAAGTTATAACATTAACTTTTTTGTTTTCCAGTTCTAAACGAGCGGGGACAAAGGACCGCTCCTTATGGACAAGCGCCTTTTCTGCAAGAAGCTGCCTGTAGGCCGCAACAATATCAAGAAAAGCCTCAACTCTGGTCTCAAGACCGGCATCTGCTGTATGACTGTCAAGCTCAAGCGTCAGCGATGGCTTCCGGCCCATAAGGCTCCTGAAATATCCAACTATAAACGAGTCCGGACCGCAGGAAAAGTTAGTTATATAAGTCCCAAAAAGCTGAGGATGTCTCCTGACAACTTCTGCTGATTTTAATATAAGCTGTCCCATCCCCCAGTACATATGGCGTTTTATTTTTTCATCATCAAATGTAAGAAAATCAAGCGGAATTACCATAACGCCCCTTGATGCAAGTTTGTTTGGAATGCCCATATGCGCTTCTTTTGCAAATCCGTTGTAAGGCCTGCCAAATATCACTACTGCGGTTTTATCCGGATCTTTTTCAAGCTCTTCAATGGCCCCCGCGCCGATCCTTTTCATTTCAGCCATACATTTTGTCTGTGCTTGCAGGGCCTTTTCAAATGCCTGTTTAGCCTCTTTTTTCCCAACGCCCATTTTTAAGGCAGTTTCGATTAAAGGTTTTCTTGCGGTTTCAAGCCCTGCTGTTAAATCAAGCATCGGGGTCAGTACTTTTATTCCCCTGTTTTTTAATTCATCAAGTTTTTGTTTGAATGTAGTTCTGAGAAAAAAGGTTTCACCCTGCACAAAAGGACATACCTGCGAGCTTGAGTAGCCTTTTTGTGCGGGGACGGCTTTAAAGTGCGGTAAAAATATAAAATCCGGAGGATCATCCATATAAAGAAGGGAATAAAAAAAACCATGACTGAGTTCCGCTGGATAGCAAAAGGCCGCCTCTTTCTGGTCCATACCTTTTTTTGAAGGAACATCAGGCATAACAGGATCAAAGCCAAGCTGAGTAAAGAATGTAGAATAAAGCGGATAAAAAGTGTTCACCATAAAGCTTCTGTTTATTCCGATTCTTCCTCTTGCCTTTTCCCCCGGGCTTCTGGAAAGTCTGCTGCCATATTTATCAAAAATTAATTGCTGCCTGACACTGACAAGATCCAGCTTTTTTACATCGTATTTTACCTTGTTACGCAAGTTATAGTATCTGTTACAGGCGCCGCCAAAAGGATATTTCTTTCCTTCCAGTTCGATCATGGCTATATTGCAGCGGCGGTCACATTTTTCCTTCCCCCCACCGCATGTAAATGATTTTCCGTAAGTTACTTCGCGGTTCATAAGAACATTAAGATCAAAGATCTTCTTTTCCATTAAACCTGTTTCAATTCTCTTTTTAACTTCAAGAGCAACGCCAAAAGCACCCATAAGCCCGGGCTCAGGCGGAACTACTATTGGCTTACCGACGAGCGCGGCCATGGCAAACGGAACAGCCTTGTTATAACAGACTCCGCCCTGCATGAATACCTTTTCTCCTACCGGCTTGTTTCCTTTGACCCTGTTTGAATAGTTCATACAGATGGAATAAACCAGTCCGGCAAGAATATCTTCGTGTTTTATATCTTCGTGTATGGCATTTTTTATATCAGATGAAATAAAAGCAGCGCACTGGTCATTAAAATTAGGCGGATTCTGGGCTTTAAAAGCAATATCAGCGATATCCTCCATTCTTACGCCCAGTGTCTCGTGTGCTGATTCTTCCAGAAAAGAACCTGTGCCTGCCGAGCAGGCCTCATTCATGGCATAATCAGATGGCACGCCATTTGTGATATATGTATATTTAGCATCCTGCCCGCCTATTTCAAATATTGTATCAACCTTGGGGTCAAAATATACCGCAGCAGTTGCATGAGCGATTATCTCATTTATGACCCCTTTTGTAAGTGCATGCAGACCCGCTATCTGGCGACCGGATCCAGTAACCCCCAGTCCCGTTATAGTTATTTCATCAGGATTTAACCTTTCACCTATCTGCTTAAGAATAGAGCTGTAACACTTTCGGGAAGACCCGACAGGATCACTATCAGTACGCAGATAAACAGATGCAAGGATCGCGTCATCCCTTATGCGTAGAAGAGTTGCTTTTGTAGTTGTTGAACCAACATCAAGCCCCAGTATGCACTCGTCTCCCTTTTGAACAAATCCCATTGCAATTGACTTGAATTCAACCATATCTTTAAAATCAGTCAGCGGCATAAGTGTTTTAAATGATGTTGCCTCTTCCCTTAACAATTCAGACATTCCAGGGAATGCAGCGGTCTCATTTTCCAGCGCCCATAGAGCAACGCCAAGAGCTTCAAAATAAGGAGCCTGTTCAGGCACAATAAGGCCGGTAATATCTTTACGCAGCCATTCAATCATCATCTGGTTGAGGGCTGTGCCCCCGGCAATCATAATGTTTTCTCTGGGCACTTTTCTTAAAATCTCAAGTATTTTATCCGACATCATTTTGCAGAGCCCGGCTGTTACCTTTGATTTGGGGATGCCTTTATTAGTAGCATGAGTGCAATCTGATTTGCAAAAAACCGAACAGCGTCCTGAAAGGCGATACGGATCTTCAGTAAAAGACCACTGGGCTGCCTCTTCCAGAGTAACATTCATTCTGCGCAGCTGTTGAAGAAAAAATTCACCGGTTCCAGACGCACACTTATTACCGGTTAAAACATTTGATATCTTTCCATGAACATCCAGCACATAAACCATAAAGGTTTCTCCGCCTGCGGAAACAACAGCCGGACATTCAACATCTGATGGCTTGACAAACGAGTATGCATATTCTACAGCCTCGGGCTCAGATATTTCTGACAGATTTACAAATTTACGAAATTTTCTGCCGGTTACCGCAACTCTGTCGTATGAATTCATATCCAGAGGTTCAAGTGCTGAAAGCAGTGTCTGCTTTGGATTCCCTTCATGAGTATGCAACGAATATTCAACAAGTTCGGGCTGTCCCATGCGACTGCCGTGTTCATCAATCTCCTGCACGACATTAACTATCGATATGGTAGATGCCCCCAGACATATGCCCAGAGAGCTTATACTGCCATACATGGTTTTTTTATGATCTGACTGCTGATTCTTTGGATTTTTTGTTTCCATGAAAAATATGTATCAAGTGTTGGAGTTTGCATGTAAAATTAAATTGTTACGGAAGAAATTATCCTTTTTTACCACAAAGCGTGTTAAAACCACAGGAAAAAGTTTATTTTTTTAATAAAAGCTTTTTATGTAAAGCCCAAAAACAGACTTTTATAATTTCTTGAATTTGTGAGATAATTGTTGCATATTCCAGACAGGGCATGAAGTGCGAAATTTGCAGTATGTCTTGGGATCTCTGCACTTGAGGCACTCTTCACACATATATACATTATACTTCATGCATATGAATTCAGTTTCTCTGTCAGGATGATTTGTGCATTTTCCCATAAGTCAACTCAAACTAAAATTGATTAGCTCGTAACAGTCTAAAAGATTTTACGTATCTGTGTTTGAACTGTATATTCATTTATGATAGTAAATTTTGATGGCGTCGTAAAAAGCTGCATTATGCCGCTCTGCAGCACTTGGAACCAGAATAATTTTAAACAATCGGTTTTCAGTTGTGATTAAATTAAAATTAGAAAACTGTTTGAATGTATTAAAAATCGTTAGCAAAGAACCTGTTGATATATTGTTATCAATAAAAGATTAAATCATTAGCATGCTTGATATTTTTATTATGGCCGGTTCTTTGTTTACGATTTGTTATACATGAGTTTTTTCTGGTTTTAATTTAATTATAACTGTTGCGATAACCGGCAAAAACTACAGTTGAGTTATTTGAAAGTCCCATCTACTATGCTTGTCCGCCTCAGGCGGGTTGTAGTATTTTTTGCTACGCCATCAATTACCTGACACTTAACATTTTGAGACTATAACATTATGAAAGAATTTTTTAAAGTAACTAATTTAAAACATGTATTAGAATATACTGATTATTTTAAACCGGTCGGTACCGAAGTAATAGCGCTGCATGAAACTTGTGAAAGAATCCTTGGCGCTGATGTTTTTTCAGATGTTGATCTTCCTGATTTTACAAGGTCAACAAGAGACGGTTATGCTGTGTGTGCGCAATCTACTTTTGGCGCTTCAGAAGGAAATCCTGCATATTTAACCATAAAAGGTCAGGTAGAAATGGGCACCTGCCCTGACTTTTCAATAGGTCCTGGTGAAGCTGCAAAAATCGCAACAGGCGGTATGCTGCCTGTTGGCGCAGACAGTATTGTAATGATAGAATATACCGAAGCAATAGACGATAACACTATCGAAGCATACCGAAGTGTCGCACCCGGCCAGTATGCCATAGAGATAGGCGAAGACATGAAAAAAGGAGAGACAATACTCTCCACAGGTCAAAAACTAAGACCTCAGGAAACAGGCCTGCTTGCGGCTTTTGGCAAAGAAACAATAAAAGTCTATAAAAAACCGGTAATAAGCATAATTTCTACCGGAGATGAGGTTGTGGGAGTAAACGAAATACCGGGCCCAGGCCAGATTCGTGATATTAATACTTATACCCTGTCAGGACTGGTTAAAAAAGTCGGCGGTATTCCAGTGTCTTTTGGAATAGTTAAGGATAATTTTAACGATCTTCTCGACAAATGCTCACAGGCACTCGCAGAATCAGACATGGTGCTGATTTCAGGAGGCAGTTCCGTTGGTATGCGTGACTTTACCATTGAAGTTCTTTCTTCACTGCCTGATTCAAAAATATTAGCTCATGGAGTATCAATAAGCCCGGGGAAACCTACGATTCTTGCCTGTGCTGACAACAAGCCATTCTTTGGTTTGCCCGGGCATGTTGTTTCCGCCATGATTGTGTTTGAAGTCATTGTAAAGCCATTTATTAACAAAATAGGAGGACTTTCAAAACAGCATAAAAGAGAAAAAACCGCGACAGCCTTGTTGAGCAGAAACATATCCTCTGCACAGGGTCGAACAGATTATATAAGGGTACGCCTCGTTGAAAAGGACGACATTTTATGGGCCGAACCTGTTCTGGGCAAGGCTGGCCTGATAAACACAATGATAAAAGCAGACGGAATTATAGAAATAGGATTAAATGCTGAAGGGCTTGACAAGGGAAGCAGAGTTTCGGTTTTCCCCATGTAATTTTATTTTTAAACATCTTTCACAACAAAGCGAACAGATAACGCAGAAAAAACGTTTGTTTTTATAAAAAGTCTCTGTGGCCTCCGTTATCTCTGAGGTTAAAAAAGGAAAATAAGAAAATGATATCCAAGCGTAATATTTATTTAAAAATGAAAACCCTTAAAGAAGCAAGAGACATTGTATTCAACAGTTTTCCCCTGGCAGGAGTTCTTGGAAGCGAAACAATTCCGGTTCCGGACGCTGTCGGCCGTGTTCTTTCCGAACCTGTTACAGCGAAGCTTTCATCTCCAAATTTTCATGCTGCTGCAATGGACGGCATAGCAGTCAGGGCGAAATCTACATTTGGAGCCAGCGAAACAAAGCCAAAAGAACTTATAATCGGCAAAGATGCCTTTTATATTAACACGGGCCATGTGATTCCAGAAGGCTTAAATGCGGTTATAATGATAGAAAATATAAATGTCGTAGAAAAAAACCGTATTGAAATAGAGGCCCCTGCTTTTCCATGGCAGTATATAAGAAAAATGGGTGAAGATATTGTAGCCACTGAGCTTTTATTTCCTCATAACCATGTCATAACACCCTACTGCGTTGGAGCGCTTCTTTCCGGCGGAATATTTTCAGTTTCAGTCAGAAAAAAACCAAAGGTGTTAATTATTCCAACCGGCTCTGAACTGGTTGACTGGCGCACTTACCCGGTTGAAAACCTTAAACCGGGCCAGGTACTTGAAAGCAATTCATTTCTTCTTGGAAAACTTATTGAATCCTGCGGCGCCACTTATGTCAGGAACGAAATAGTAATAGATGACCATGAAAAAATAAAAAATTCTGTTCACAATGCCGTTAACGGTGATTATAACCTTGTATTCACTGTCGGAGGTTCATCCGCCGGATCTGAGGATCATTCAAAAAGTGTAATTAAAGAATTAGGCGAAGTTCTTATTCACGGCGTCACCATAATGCCGGGCAAACCAGTCATTATTGGATCAATAAAAAACAAACCTGTATTCGGCATTCCAGGATATCCGGTATCAGCCATAGTGGCGTTTGAACAGTTTGCAGCCCCGCTGTTAAGAATGATGTTAGGTGTGCCGGAAAAAATGCGTCAGGAAATTCTGGTAGAACCTACACGAAAAATAACATCAAAACTTGGTCTGGAAGAATTTGTAAGGGTAAAACTCGGAAAGGTTGGCGATAGAATTGTTGCAACACAACTGCCCAGGGGCGCCGGCTCTATAACCACAATTACCGAAGCAGATGGAATTATCAGAATCCCGAACCATGTGGAAGGCATAAATGACAATGAGCCTGTACATGCCGAACTTCTCCGGCCTCTGTCTTCTGTTAATAATACAGTCGTCATAGTGGGAAGCCATGATAACACTCTTGATGTTTTAGCTGATGAAATAAAGGGGAAATACAGCGATGTTACCATTTCATCGAGTCATGTGGGAAGCATGGGCGGACTGATGGCCATAAAAAGAGGCGCGTGCCATGTGGCTGGTTCTCATCTTCTTGACGAAAAAGACGGTTCTTACAATATTTCATATATAAAAAAATACCTGCCCGGCAGAAAGATCAAACTGGTAAATCTTGTATTTCGAGACCAGGGTTTAATTGTTTCCCCGGGAAACCCAAAACAAATTAAGGGGATTGAAGATCTTGTCCGTGAAGATATCGCATTGATTAACAGGCAGACAGGTGCCGGCACAAGAATTCTTCTTGATTACAAGCTTAAAGAGCTTGGCATTGATTCAAAATCAGTAAAAGGCTATGAAAATGAAGAATTTACCCATATGTCGGTAGCAGTGGCTGTGCTTAGTGGAACAGTTGACGTTGGATTAGGCATTTACGCTGCTGCAAAGGCTCTTAATCTTGATTTTATACCTGTTGTAACAGAAGAATATGATCTTGTAATTCCTGAAGAATATTTTGAGTCAAAAAACATCCGCATTCTGCTTGAAACCATAAACTCACAGAATTTCAAAAAGCGTGTTAAAGCATTAGGAGGATACAGTACGGAAAAAACCGGAAAAATTATTCTTTGAAAAAAAATGAACATCGAATCTGCGGTGTATATAGACAATGAAATACCGAATTATAGATCATACTGCTGATTTTGGATTGGAGATTTTTGCGCCTGATCTAAAAACTCTGTTTGCTGATGCAGCTCATGCAATGTTTGAACAGATTGTCGATATTAAAAACCTGAAAGGCTTAAATGAATATCATATCCATGTTAAAGGAATCGACTGGCCTGATCTTATGGTAAACTGGCTGAGAGAGGTTTTATATCTATGGGCGGGTGCAGAAAAACTCGTCAAGAACACGCAAATCTTATCACTTTCAGAATATGAGCTGTTTTCAAAGATAACAGGCGATGATTATGAGCCTGATTGCCATATCATAAAAAATGAAATAAAGGCTGTAACTTATCATCAGATAGAGGTTCAAAAAATTCAAGACGGCTGGATGTCGCAGATAATATTTGATGTATAGGAATAAGGATTGATGATTGTCGATTGATGATTGTCGATTGAAAAGATAGAGCGAGCCAACAAAAGGACGAAGAGCATTGAGTAGGGCTCGCGATGGCGGGCAGGAACAATTCCATCAATCATCAATCCAAAGAGGTTAGGAATATGGAATTAATTTCTTCGTGTTCTTCGTGTTCTTCGTGGTGAATAAAATATATGCAGCAATTAGAAAAAATAGACGATTACACATGGAAGCTCCCCAGAACGGGAGCCATGCGTGTGCCCGGCATTATTTACGCAGATGAATCAATGATTCAGGATCCAGGCCAGGAAGAGCCTTTAAAACAGGTGGCAAATGTTGCGACTCTTCCGGGAATTATTAAAGCATCGCTTGCCATGCCTGATATGCACTGGGGGTATGGATTCCCTATAGGCGGAGTTGCTGCTTTTGACTGGGAATCAGGCATTATATCACCCGGAGGAGTCGGTTATGATATAAACTGCGGTGTCCGGCTGGCAGGAACAGCGCTTGTTGAAAAGGATGTAAGGCCAAAACTTGATGAGCTGATTAATGCCATTTTTCAGAATATTCCATCTGGTGTAGGTTCTACAGGTTCAATAAAGCTGTCCATTGATGAAGAAAAAAAAGTTCTTAAACAAGGTTCCAAATGGGCTGTAAATCATGGTTTTGGAGTTGATTCAGATATAGAATACACAGAAGACAGGGGGTGCATGCTTAATGCAGATCCTGACCTGATCAGTAAAAAGGCCATGGAAAGAGGCCGAAAGCAGCTTGGTACTCTGGGTTCAGGAAATCATTTTGTGGAAATAGGTGTGGTTGAAACCATTTACAATCAAAAGGCTGCCGGCATATTCGGACTCTTTGAGGGTCAGGTAACCCTGATGCTCCACTCTGGTTCAAGAGGGTTTGGATACCAGGTCTGCGATGATTTTTTAGCTGAAATGGCAAAACATGTCGGTAAACTCGGCTTTGACATACCCGACAGGCAGCTTTCCTGCGCCATGATACAATCAAAACAGGGCATGAATTATTTCAATGCAATGGCATGTGCCGCAAACTATGCCTGGGCAAACAGACAGATTTTAATGCACAGATCTCGCGAGGCTTTTTCAAGGGTATTAGGCATAGGGCCAAATGAACTGTCCATGAATCTTGTATATGATGTCTGCCACAATATAGCAAAAAAAGAGAGCCATATCATAGATGGGAAAAAACAAATGGTATGTGTTCACAGAAAAGGAGCAACAAGATCCTTTCCACCCGGCCATAATGCTTTATGCGATGCGTATCGCTCTGTTGGACAGCCCGTAATTATTCCCGGTGATATGGGAACAGCCTCTTATGTTCTTGTTGGAACACAAAAGGCCATGGAAAAAACCTTTGGCTCAACATGTCATGGAGCCGGACGGGTTCTCAGTAGAAATGCGGCAAAAAAAGCAAGTAAAGGCAGAGCAATACAGCGTGAGCTGGAAGACAGAGGAATACTTGTCAGGTGGACAGGCAGATCAACCCTTGCAGAAGAAATGCCGGATGCATACAAGGATATTTCACAGGTAATTAATGTGGTTCACGGGGCTGGAATTTCAAAAAAAGTGGCAAAACTAAAACCAATGGCAGTTCTTAAGGGGTGATATTATAATATGGATTTATTTCAGGCAATAATACTTGGCACAGTTCAGGGTCTGACTGAATTCCTGCCTGTCAGCAGTTCAGGGCATCTGGTAATTTTTCAGCATATTTTCGGACTAAAGGACCCCGAACTTTTTTTTGATATCAGCGTGCATGTCGGCACACTTGTGGCCATAATAATTTTTTTCCGGGGAGAAATAAAGAGCATAATAGCTTCTTTAATTAACCTTACTGTACTTGCATTTAAAAGAAAAGTTTCTTTCAGAGATATTTATAAAGATAAACACGCAAAGCTTGCTATACTTATAGTTATCGGCTCTGTTCCAACAGCTGTTATAGGTCTTTTGTTTAACAGGATTGCTGATAAACTTTTTTCCTCTGTGGTTATTGCAGGTTTTATGCTTATTATAACTGGGCTGATTTTGTGGGGGACACGATGGGTTAAAAATGACAGCAAAACCATTGCTGATTTTTCGCTGAAAAACGCATTGTTTATAGGGTTTATACAGGGAATGGCCATAATACCCGGAATCTCCAGATCAGGTTCAACTATTGCCGCAGCGCTCTTTTCAGGAATAAACCGTGAAACAGCCGCCAGATACTCTTTTCTGCTGTCAATACCTGCTATTGCAGGAGCTTCAGCCATCAGTATGAACAACTTGTCCGGCCAGACTCTTATTCCCTTGAAAATTACACTCATAGGCGCATTGACTTCATGTATTGTTGGATATGGCGCACTGAAACTGCTGATTAAAATAGTCAAACATGGACATTTATATATGTTTGCGCCATACTGCTGGATTATAGGAATTTTAGCTTTAATTTTATGATGCTAAAAAAAGGAGACTGTCATGAATCCTGAAATGTTCAGAGAATATGATATTCGTGGAATTACCGGCAAAGATTTGAACGAAGACGATGTTATGCTTATTGGAAAAGGGGTCGGCACTTTTCTCAAGGAACGGGGCCGTGTTAACCTCAGCGTAGGCAGGGACTGCCGTTTGACTTCAGACCTTTATTCCGAAAAAATAATCCAGGGTTTAATGTCAACTGGATGCAATGTGGTTGATATCGGCTTATGCCCTACTCCGGTATTTTATTTTTCAATCAAGCATCTTGCCCTGGAAGGCGGCGTGATGGTTACTGCCAGCCATAACCCTAAGGAATATAACGGATTTAAGCTTTGCATTGATTCAGACTCAATACATGGAAAAGATATCCAGAAGATACTCGCCATAATAAATAACAGGTCTTTTGCTCAGGGTAATGGTTCTCTCTCAACAGCAGACGTGATTCCTCATTATAAAGAATATCTTTTAAAAAACATAAATATACCAGGAAAAATCAAGGTTGGTATTGATGCCGGCAACGGCACTGCAGGAGTGATTGCCGTGCCTGTATTAAAAAATCTCGGGTGCGAGGTGTATGATATTTTCTGTGACATGGATGGCACCTTTCCAAATCATGAGGCTGATCCAACAGTGGCAAAAAACATGAAAGACCTTATTGCACTTGTCAAAGACAAAAACCTTGATCTGGGGATAGGTTATGATGGAGACGGCGATCGTATCGGCGTAGTTGATGAAAAAGGAAATATGATCTTTGGTGATCAGCTTATGATAATTTTTTCAAGGGAAATCCTGTCAAGAAAACCAGGCTCAACATTTATATCAGAAGTAAAATGTTCAAAAACAATGTATGATGATATAGAAAAACACGGCGGTCGGGCAATTATGTGGAAAACAGGACATTCTCTTATAAAAAAGAAAATGAAGGAAGAAAAAGCCGAACTCGCAGGCGAGATGAGCGGTCATATGTTTTTTTCCGACAGATATTTAGGTTTTGACGATGCAACATATGCGTCCTGCAGGCTTATTGAAATACTTGCAGGCAGCAAAAAAAAGATATCAGAACTCCTCTCTGATATCCCCAAAACCTATGCCACTCCTGAAATAAGGGTTGAATGCCCTGATAATAAAAAATTCAGTGTGGTTAAAAAGGTTACCGAACATTTTCGTGAAAAGTACAATATCATAGATATCGACGGTGTTCGCGTACTGTTTGACGACGGCTGGGGTCTTGTACGCGCATCAAATACCCAGCCTGCCCTTGTGCTTCGTTTTGAAGCAATGTCTGAAAAAAGACTTTCAGAAATAAGAAATCTTATCGAATCTGTGCTGGCTGACATTCAAAAGACAGGTTAATGAATAAGTTAAATAAGAAAATTTTCGGCATTCTGTTCTTTTCAATATTTGCCACAGTTACAGGTGTTGGAATCGTAGTTCCTCTGCTTCCGGTTTATGCACATGATCTTGGATCCAGCGGAATATATATAGCCCTGATATTCGCTTCATTTTCTATCTCAAGAAGCGTCTTTCTGCCATATTTCGGCAGACTTTCAGATAGAAAAGGACGCAAACCATTTATTGTCGCCGGCCTCTTTTCCTACAGCCTTATTTCGTTTGGCTTCCTGTTTGCAGATAATGTCCAGTCTCTTATAATAATAAGATTTTTTCATGGTATCTCATCTGCCATGATGATGCCGGTTGTTCTTGCCTATATAGGTGATATAACCCCGAAAGGCAGGGAAGGCTTCACTATGGGTCTTTTTAATATGGCTATGTTTTTAGGTCTAAGCCTCGGGCCTGTTGCAGGCGGACTGATAAAAGACAGGTTTAATCTGAATGCCTCATTTATCTGCATGGGTATGCTCGCATTTATCGGCTTTCTTTTATCTTACTGTCTGCTTCCCCCCCAAAGTTCTGAAACAATCATACACATCAAAAAACAGCCGGAAACATGGAAACATTTAGTAAAAGAAAGAAGTGTTGCAGCGCTTTTCATTTTCAGGTTTTCTTATGCAGCCTGTATCGGAATTATATGGAGTTTTCTGCCTGTTTTTGCAGACACAAAATTCTCACTGTCCAGTTCACTCATAGGAATTCTTGCCATGACAGGAATTTTTGTCAGCGGGTTACTGCATATTCCCATGGGCTATTTATCGGACAGGCTGAACAAAAAAATTATGGTTTTGAGCGGAGGTTTGATAGCAGGCTGTGCGCTTTTTTCCTTTGTATGGGCAAAGGGTTTTAACGGCCTTCTTTTAGCAAATGTTTTTTTTGGAATTGGAGGAGGTTTGTCAATGTCTGCTCTAATGGCCATGGCTGTATTAAAGGGCAGTAAAACCAGAGCAATGGGTTCAATTATGGGACTCATGGCAATGGCTCACAGTATGGGAATGATGACAGGCTCCATATTCGCCGGTCTGATGATGGATGCTTTCAATCTGAGGCATGCCTTTTTATTTGGCTCCATTATAATGCTTTTAGGAAGCGTTCTATTCTTTATTTTTACCTATAAAAAGAAAATAGAAGTTTCTTCAATAATAACTCAGGAAGGATAAACGGTAAGGGAAATATTTTGCAAAGGTATCAGATAAACAGAATCTGACTTAATGCCTTGTAAAATTTAATCTTTTGTGTTATGCAAAACGAAACTGCTGGCAAATACTAAGAAATAAATACATCCCTGCAGGGAATTAATTTACGAGGAAATATATTATATGTCGGAAAAATATCCTGAATGCCCGTTATACAACCCTTTAAACTGTAAAGAGTATTATAATCCCAAGATCTGTGCATTTGTGAGAAAAGACAAGATCTGCCTTAAAAAAAAGAAACCTAAAGCAAAACCCAAGCCAAAGGCTAAAGAATAGATCTATATGCTGTTAATACTTCTTTTAACTGAAAGTTTTTTCAAGGGTCTCTATTTTTCAGGCATGTCCAGCCTTGCCTGAAAGTTGTGCTGGATTTATTCCCATTTTCTTCATAGCCTCTTCCCATCGAAACTCGACCGGCAATTCAAAAATGATTTTCTCAGAAACCGGGCATGTCAGCCATACATTTGCCTTTATTTCTGATTCAAGCTGGTCTTTGCCCCAGCCGGCGCATCCTATGCTTACAATAAAAGATTCAGGCCCCCTGCCAATTGCTATTGCATCTAAGATATCCCTGCTGTTACTCATAGCAAGATCAGGTGTAACGATAAGACACCCCTCCCAGTTAAATGGGGGGCCATGTAGAATAAAAATTTCACCGACATGAACAGGTCCGCCAATATATATCGGTATTGATTCAGTCTCCGGAATATATTCTATTCCAAGCTCATCAAAAATATCCTTTCCTGATATTTTAGGATGAGGGCGATTTATAACAATACCGACTGCGCCTTCACTGGTATGCTCGGAAATACAGGTAACTGTCTGGAAAAAACCTGGATCTGTCATAGCCGGCATGGCTATAAGAAACTGTCCCTTAAAAAAACCCTGATAATTATCTTCCATAATCTCCTCACTTCACAAGACCCGGCAGCAAAGCTTTTCAACTTTTGTTTTCAATTCTGATTCGATTCTATCCCTGACTGTTGAAATTTTCGCCATATTTTTACCTTCTTTAAAATAAAAACTATGGCCCATAGCGGATATTTTACGACACAAACTATCCTTGCAATACGTTTATTTCGACAGCCCTTATAGCATCAGCGGCAGAACTTGTTATACCGCCTGTATAGCCTGAACCTTCGCCTATCGGATACAAATTTTTGATATTTACTGATTCAAATTTTTCATTGCGTTTAATCCGTACAGAAGATGAAGTTCTTGTTTCAGCACCTAACAATATCGCATGATTTGAAACAAATAAAGGAACTTCTTCTTTCCATTTATTAAATGCGGCCAACAACTCCTCGACCACAAATGCTGGAAAAATGTCTTTCATATCAGCAGGAACGGCCCCCATCTTATACGAATTTTTATTTAAGCCCGCAGAGCTGCTCTCACCTAAAAAATCCATCAAATTTTGCGCAGGGACTTCCCATTTTCCTCCTCCTGCGTTAAAGGCCTTTTGCTCAATATGCTTTTGAAACTCTAAGCCAGCCAATGGGCTGGTTGATTTATAATCATCCGCATGACAGCTTACAACCAGCGCTGCATTTGAAAATGCTGATGATCTGCGTGAGTAGCTCATGCCGTTTAAAACCAGCAGGCCCTGTTCAGATGAAGCATTAATCACCTCGCCTCCTGGGCACATGCAGAATGTATAAACCCCTCTCCTGATTTTTCGATTGGTATAATTTAAAGAATAGGTTGCGGCGCCTAAACCTTTAAGATCATCATATTTATCGCCATATCGCATAAGATTAATAGTTTCAACAGGATGCTCGATTCTCACACCAACAGAAATCGGCCTCTGCTCAATAGCAACGCCTTTTTTATGCATCATCTCAAAGGTATCACGCGCAGAATGTCCCAGGGCAATATAGATACTTGAAGAAAGACATTCCTTCTCTCCATTTATTATAATACCCGAGGCCTTACCCTTCGATATCAGGATGTCCGTCATTTTTGAGCCATAATATATCTCACCACCTCTCTCGAGGATATAGCTCCTTATATTACGAACTATTACGCACAACACATCAGTCCCCAAATGGGGCTTGCTGATGTACCCTATTTCTTCAGGTGCACCAAATTTAATAAAAGTCTTCAACACCCTGTTTACATAACTCGAATTATTCTCTCTCCTTGAAAACAGCTTCCCGTCCGAGTATGAACCAGCGCCGCCTTCACCAAATTGAATATTTGATTCAGGGTTTATCTCCCTTTCTTTTATAAATCTTTGAACATCAACGGAGCGTTCTTCTATCTTTTTACCTCTTTCAAATATTAATGGTTTAAACCCATAATCAATAAGTTCAATAGCAGCAAACATGCCGGCCGGACCAAAACCTACTATGACAGGCCTGTCTTTAATGCTGACTGTTTTCCTGTTTGCTTTTATTGGTTCGCTGTAAACAGGGAAGTTGGTAATTTGCAAATCGCTAAGTATTATCTCCAAAGGAATACTCCTGTCTCTAACGCAAGCCTGCCCCTGATACAGATCCGGGCTTAGCCGCCAAGAACCGGGAAAAGCTGTTTGAGGCCGTTGGCAATAAACTCCACGCCCACTGCGGCCATGATAAGGCCCATTAGCCTGGTTACCACATTGATGCCTGTTTTGCCAAGCAAACGGGCAATAGCGGGGGCCATTCGGAACAAAAGGAAGGTCAGACATACCATGAGCGCTATTACACCGAGCAGATAAAGATAATGTGTAAAAGATGTATAGCGCTGGGCGTATAGAATAACAGTACTGACCGCCCCGGGCCCAGCCAGGAGCGGCGTGCCCAGGGGTACCACAGCCACGCTGTCGCTCTCAGCCGAGTCGAGTTCCTCCTCTTTTGTTTGCTTGACACGGCTCATCCTGGCGTGCAGCATGGCGATAGCCATAAGCAAAATCAGGATACCGCCGCCGACCTGGAAGGAACCCACCGATATCCCGAAAAAACGAAGGATAGCGTCGCCGCTGAACAGCACAACAATAAAAATTATTCCCATGGAGATAGAAGCCATAAAGCCGTTTTTGTTGCGGACCCCTTTATCCTGATCCGCTGTCATATTAATGAAGACCGGTATGGCTCCCACCGGGTTGACAATGGCCAGCAGGGCGGCAAAAAATTTGAGGTATTCGCTTATACTTCCTGTTTCCATATATAAAGCCTTTTTTTTCTTAACCAGTCATAATTGTTGAAACGCCTGTTTCCCTTTGAGCGATAATTATTTTGCTTAAACCGCTCATATCTTCCCTGTAAAGCCATGATGTTTTGAGA
>CAYYMU010000024.1:6663-17869 GCA_964472445.1 uncultured Desulfobacteraceae bacterium | reverse complement strand
TAATAATTGAACAGGAACCACCGGAAAGGATGATTAAGGAAATTTTTGCATTAGCTCGTAAACACAAACTTTCAAGCTACGACGCCTCATATTTAGATCTCGCAATGAGAAAAGGGTTGCCCATCGCTACACTTGATAAAAACTTGATAGCGGCCGCTAAACGAAGTAAAGTTCCAATATTAAAAGGCAAATAACAAAATTTCGCCGAACAAAATAAAGGAGCATATGCCTAAAGCCGGTAGAGACTATGGGGTCAAAGTTTGAATAGTGAATAAAGTAAAGTTAATTCACAATTCAACATTAATAATTATCAATGTATTCCTTTGATCCTGAAAAATTTTTATAAATTGTATGCATTAATATAAACAAGTCAAGTCAGATAGCCTTGAGACCTTTGCAAGACGCCCCCCTTTGCCCAATTTCTAAGTCAGGCCCCAGTACCATCTGCCGGAGCTACGGGGTAAACTCAAATTTCTAATCAGCCTAAGGCTGATAAATCCCCGAAATATTTTCAATCCAGCTAATCAAAAGCAAATTCATTCATCCTGCCGGTTTCCATGTCCACATAAAGCATTGCGTTTTTGAAAACTTTCCCGCGTTTTAGAATTACTTTGAGAACCTCCATGGCCTGCAGGCTTGCAATGAGACAGGGAGTTATGGCAGGGATACCAAAAACAGCCTCAGAATTTTTTGAGCTGTTTCCAAACCCTTTTTTATCGCCATAGAGATTTTTCAGGCCTGTATCATCGGGAAAGATAGTCATAACCTGTCCCTCGAAACCTGCTAACGCCCCATGCACTAAAGGAATGCCCATCTTTTTGCATGTCTCTTCCAGGACAAACCGATCCCGTACATTGTCCAGAGCATCTACAATCACGTCTGAACGAGACAGCATTTCAGATGCATTTGAGTAGTCCAGCTTCACTGTACAGGCTGATACCTTAACCCCTGGATTAATAGCTCCAACAGCGGCAAGCGCTTGTTTTGCCTTTGATTTACCCAGACTGTTTTTATTGCACAGAGCCTGGCGATTAAGGTTTGTTTCTTCAAACACGTCTCCGTCTACCACTGCCAGATGCCCGATTCCTATCCTTGCCAGCAGCAAAACGACCTGTCCGCCAAGACCGCCCGCGCCGATCACAGCAACCCTGGATTTTGCCAGCATGAGTTGTTCCTTTAGTGATATGGTTCCCAGATTACGCAGGTATCGATACGGACAAATTCCATCTTTAAGAGTCTTTACATAAACGTCATATACTGTACAGTCACATTTCTTCGCTATTTTCAGGGCATGCACGTCCTCTAAAATCAGCGCCTCGCAGCCTGCCTCATCCCCGGCCTTTTTAGACTTTGAGCGAATAAGTTTCTGTATGTTTACCCGTTCCTTCTCACTCACTTTTGATCCTCAAGGTTTCTGCCAGCCATGGCTTTTTCGTGGAGCGCTCGTTTAGCATTTTCTCTGGCCATGCCTAAAAAAACACGGTATGGCCCTGGTGTTCCATAGGGAAGAAAAGCCACGCGGTCCCCCGGAAACACGGAATCATAGATATTTCTTATGCTTCCGTTCATGAAGACTCCTTCAATTTCTTCCGGAGGAATATGAAGTCCCACAGCAATATCATATGCTGTTTCACCTTTGGGGTTAATATCTTTATCAAAGGTGTATAAGAGTCCCTGTTTGTCCATATAGCTGCGGAGGAAGCCAAATACAAGAATCTTTATCCTGTTTGTTTTACTGGTTCCTGTCATGTTAACCACCTCCTATTGGTGGAAATAGTCCTATACGTTCAGTGCCTTTTAATACATGATCAACGGGTTTGCTTTTGCCGTTTACCATAATAATTTTTATTTTATCACATGGAATGTTTATTCGTTTGCACAACTCTTTCACTGTTATTTCCCCGGCCAGGGACAAACTCATGCCTTTTACCGGGTCATAGCCAGGTATGTATTTTCGCAAACTTGAACTTAGAAGAATTTTTACAGGCATTTTGTCTTTTGTGGTAAACTTTTATTTTAAAAACAAGAAATTAACTGCACATATATTATTATAAAGATACATTATTATGTCAATACTGATGAAATCGTAAAAAGAGGTTCTTCTCCAATTTAGTTTAAGAAGAGGGTCCAAGGATTCCAGGGATCAAGGATTCAAGGGTTTATTTTTTAGAGACTTTATCAGTGTTTTTAACATGTTTTCGTTTTCTGCTATATCTTTTTTATGCAAAGCGTCCTGAGGTAATCCATGGTTTTCTTTCTTCCTTGAGCGCTGAGGGTTAGCGCTTCACTACGTGTCACTCGAACCCTTGAATCCTTCACCCCTTGTACCCTGAGACCACATAACCCACTTTTTTAGATTCTCGCCAGAGGCGAGCAAAAATTGACTATAACTAATCGGGAAATGATCCATAAAGGCTAATCCCTTATTATATATTCCCGCCCCACAGGAAATTTTCCTATTAAAATGAGTTTTTTCCTCTATTGACTAATTATGTTTAATTGAGCAGAATAAATCAAATATATTGATTGTAAAAATTTTTGGATTGACTGTTTTCAGGAGTTTTAAAACAAGGAGGTAATAATGTTTAAAATTATAAGGGTAAACATGTCTGACCTTTCGGTTAAAAAGGAAGATATCCCTGAAGTTTATCAGGGCCTTGGGGGAAGAGGGTTAACGTCTGCGGTCCTGCTAAACGAGGTAGAGCCCACGTGCTCGCCTATCGGGCAATTCAACAAAATTATTTTTGCCCCTGGTCTGCTGGGAGGCACAAAATGCGCTAATTCGGGCAGAATCTCCGTAGGGGCCAAGAGCCCTCTGACCGGAGGCATCAAGGAATCGAATTCTGGCGGCCAGCCGGGTGCTTATCTTGCCAGGCTTGGAATCACAGCCATAATAATTGAGGGCCTGCCTGAAGATGGAAAATTGTATAAATTGTTTGTTGATAAAAACAAACAGGAATTATCTCCTGCGGATGATCTTAAAGGGCTGGGGAATTATGCGACAATAGAAAAGCTGAAAAACGAGTTCGGTGACAAAGCAGGTTTTGTCAGCATAGGTCAGGCTGGTGAATGGAAGCTGCCTTCCGCAAGTGTGGCTTTTACTGACAGAGATGTCAGGCCCACGCGCCATGCGGGTCGTGGTGGTCTCGGGGCTGTAATGGGCTCCAAGGGTCTTAAATCAATTGTAATTGATCCGTCAGAAGGTGAAATGGCTCCTTTGGTTGATAAAGAGGCGTTTGCTCAAGCTTCAAAACGGTTTGCAAAAGCCCTTACCGAACATCCTGTAACAGGCCAGGGTCTTCCTGCCTATGGAACAGATATACTTGTCAATATTATCAATGAGGCCGGCGCCCTTCCAACACGGAATTTCAGATCCGGGCGTTTTGAAACAGCAGATAAGGTAGGAGGAGAAACATTAAACAAAATTACGCTTGAAAGAAAAGGAGCGCCCACCCACGGATGCATGACCGGCTGCATTATTCAGTGTTCAGGAACCTACCTGGATGAACAGGGCAAATATGTATCCAAATGGCCTGAATATGAAACTGTCTGGGCTTTGGGTCCCAATTGCGAAATAGATGATATAGAGACCATTGCGCGAATGGACCGTGCCTGTGACGACATTGGAATTGATACTATTGAAACAGGCAATGCAATTGCAATGGCCATGGAAGGCGGGGTCAAAAAGTTCGGGGACGCTGCCGGAGCCGAGGAACTTCTGGCGGAAATAGGTAAAGGCACACCTCTGGGCCGGCTTTTAGGTTCAGGAGCAGCAGCCGCTGGAAAGGCCTTTGGGGTGAGACGTATTCCTGTAGTTAAAAATCAGGCTTTGCCTGCCTATGATCCGCGAGCTGTTAAAGGCGTGGGTGTAACCTATGCAACATCACCAATGGGCGCTGATCATACAGCAGGTTATGCCATAGCAACTAACATTTTGAAATGTGGAGGAGATGTAGATCCTTTGAAAAAAGAGGGGCAGATTAAGTTGTCCAGAGATCTTCAGGTAGCGACTGCTGCCATTGATACAGCGGGTCTGTGTTTGTTTGTTGCTTTTGCGGTTCTTGATACACCAGATGCCTTTAATGCTATTGTAGATATGCTGAATGCAAAGTATGGTCTTTCATTAACTGGTGATGATATTGGTTCTCTGGGACAAAGAGTTCTTAAGATGGAAAGAGAGTTTAATAAAAAGGCTGGTTTTACAGCAGTTGATGACCGGCTGCCTGAGTTTTTTAAGACGGAAAAGTTTCCGCCTCACGACAAAGTATTCGACATTACAGACGAAGAGCTTGATACTGTTTTTAATTTTTAAAAACAGCACACAGGCAGCCTGATAAAATAAATTAAAAAAGGGGGAAGAATACAATTCTTCCCCCTTTTTTTTAATATCAACCATTAAAGGGGCTGTTCAAAACTTTTTGTCAATTATTTTTCATGACAGTCGTTTTCTTATAAGCTCCTGGATTATCTTGGGGTTGGCCTTGCCATGAGAAACTTTCATGGCCTGGCCTACAAGAAATCCAATGGATTTTTTATTTCCATTTTTATAGTTGTTTACGGCAGAAGTATTATCAGAAATGATTTTATCAACGATTTTTTCCAGCTCTGTTGTATCAGACACCTGCCTGAATCCAAATTTTTCTACGATTTCTTCGGGTGTTTTGTCAGTATCAAAAAGTTTTTCCAGCACAGATTTGGCTGAGTTTGAATTTATCTCATTTTTTTCCAGCATTTTAATCAGACCGGCAAAACGTTCGGGTGTTACCACGGAATCCGCAAGCGTCTGATCATGAACTTTTAATGCAGGAAGAAGCTGTGTGGCAATCCAGCTGGCCGCCATGCGTGTCTGTGCGCCAAGTTTTACAACGGATTCAAAAAATTCTGAAAGCTTTCGTTCGGAACTCATCAGTACGGCTTCGTCGTGGATTAATGAATAATCCTTAACAAATCGTTTGACTTTCTGAGCCGGCATTTCCGGGAGAATTGATTTTATTTCTTCAAGCCAGGTCTCAGTTAGGACGATCTCTGAAACGGAAGGGTCGGGAATGCATGGCCCCTCGAATTTTGCTCGCATCGCCACAGTTACATGTTTTTCGGGATCCCACAGCCTGGTGTGCAGCAGTATGATTTCCCCGCTGTTGATACAGTCGATCTGGCGTTTGATCTCATAGGCAATAGCATCACCCACGTGGTGGATTGAATTCATGTTTTTTACTTCAACTTTGGTGTTGAGCTGATCACTGCCTTCAGGCCGAATGGAGATATTTGCATCGCATCGCATGGTACCGGACTCCATGCTGCAATCCGCACAGCCGGTGTACCGAACCTGATTTCTTACGGCTTTTAAGAATTCCATGGCATCATAAGGGCTTTTGAGTTCGGGTTCTGTGACGACTTCGATAAGTGGTGTGCCTGCACGGTTAAAATCTACCAGACTTATGGGAATCCTGCCTTCTGTTTCATGTACCAGCTTTGCTACATCTTCTTCCATATGAACATGATGCAGATGGAGTTTTTTCGGTTTTCCCTCTTCATCCTGAATTTCTACCCACCCGTTTCTGGCAAGGGGTTTGTGGGCCTGGGAGAGCTGGAAGCCCTTGGGAAGATCCGGATAGTAATAAACCTTCTGGTCAAAGGCACTTTCATTTTGAATATCGCAACTAAGGGCGAGACAGGCAAGGGTTGCCTTTTCCAGTACTTCCCGGCTCAAAACAGGAAGCGCTCCGGGCATCCATAGGCAGACAGGACAGATATTGGTGTTTGGATCATCCCCGGGCGTGTTGGCGCAGTCGCAAAACATTTTGGTGGCCGAGTTCAGTTGTATATGAATTTCAAGACCAATTACCGCTTCATATTTCATGGTTACATTGCTCCTGTGAAGATTTTGGATATGTGTTCTGCAATAGTGAGTAAATGTGCGTCGTCAAATCTTTGGCCGATCAGTTGAACAGCCGGCCTGCCGCCGTTAACATTGACAGGCCCCGGGATTGAAATAGAAGGATTTCCCGTCAGGTTGGCGAGAAGAGTCAGAGAAAAAGAATCATAAAGATCGGTTACTGTGTCCGGTTTTTCCGCCGATGCTTCAGCACGGACTGATACGGGCAGCACTATGATATCCACAGTTTCAAAAGCTTTGTTTATAGATTCGATCAGACATGCCCTGATGCGGCAGGCATCTAAAAAAGTGTTATATTTTTTGTACTGAAAATATCCCCCCTGGAAAAGATATGCCTTGACCAGCGGGCCGAATGATTCACTTCTGGATTTAATATACATGTCATTCCAGTTTTTTACGGAACCCGAGGTTCTGTGTCCATAGCGGACGCTGTCGAATCTGCCCGCACTCGACGATGCCTCGACGGTTCCGATCACGTTGTGAACCGTCCGTGCAAGAGAGAAGTCTTTTATACTTATTTTCTCAATTTGAATGCCGGCTTTGCGAAGTATTGTCATTGCCTGCTCAAATTCTTTGCTTTTACCAGTGTCCCATTCCCTGATAATGCCTGCGGATATGTGTCTGTCCTGCAATTTTTCCGGTTTTTTAAACCCGGATATGGCCCGGTCAATTCCCGATTCATCAATAGATGAATCGGGTTTGTCGCTGCCTGCCATGATGCAGGCTGTTTCTGAGATTGTCTGCAGGGAATCGGAAAGTATACCGCAGCTTTCCATTGATGGAACAAGGCCAATCATGCCTAAACGGGAAACAATACCATAGCTTGGTTTAAAACCGAAACATTCGCAGACCGCAGCCGCCATCCGGGTTTCCCCCGTGGTGTCGGTTTTCAGTACAACATCGGAAAGTTCGTTTTTTATAGCATCACCGCCGGTATCGTTATTAAGGCCAAGGCCAAGTTCACTCATGGATGTTCGTCCTTTTAGAGTTGCACCGGCATTTCGCAGACGTTCAACAAGGGTGGAATCTTCCAGAGCCACATAATTTTCAAGCGCTATTGATTGCGCATTTGTCGGCCAGTTTTTAACGGATATGTTGGGCTCAATAGCCACACTGATGCCGGACATGGGGCCATCCATTAAAGTCGGCGATGAGGCGTTTAGATATGTAAAAATTTCTGATTTCATGAAACATCCTTTTTTGATCTTATATATAATCCCGCTGCATCAAACAAATGGGCCGCTGTTAGTCCAGGATACTTGCAACCTTGAAATAATCTCCTTTGACTGAAGGAGCATTTTTAAACAAATCTCCGGACTGGACAAGCGGCGATTTTCTGGCAACGCTGCCTTCTCTGAAATGATTTTTTTCCTGGAACACCGAAAATACAGGCTCGTTTTTCCGGGTATTGTCGGAGATGGTTTTCGCCATCTTAACCGCATCTTCCAGCGCTGTTTCGATCATGGGCTTTTTATGCGCCTCAAAACCGATTCTGGAAACCCAGGAAAGATAATCTATGGTTTCCTGTTTTTTGTCTGAACCCTGAAGTGCCGGGGTTTTGCCGGGACCGAGCAGACCCAGTTCCGCCAGCTGCTCATGGGAAACGCTTGATGGCGCTTCGGTAAGCGGGCAGAAGGCGCTTTTGTTTTTGGGGAATGCCGTTACTTCGCGTATGGAAGGGGTTTTCAGAATCATGGCAACAACCCTGTCCATACCGAGGGCAAGTCCTCCATGTGGAGGCGGACCAAAATCAAGAGCACGGAGAAAAAAACCGAACTTTTTTTCCGCGTCATCAGGTGAGAGTCCCAGGGCTCTGAATACCTTCTGCTGGGTAGCGGCATCATGGATACGCATACTACCTCCGCCAAGCTCCTCGCCGTTGACAACAATATCGTAAGAGCGGGACAACAGTGAGAGAAGATCTTCTGTAGAAGTCGGATCAAAATCGATTCTGTCCGGCGCCGTAAAAGGATGATGGCTTGATGTTACACCTTCCTCTTTGGCTTCAAAAAGGGGAAAATCAGTTATCCAGACCGGTACGAATTTATCTTTGGGAATTATGTCAAGTCTGTCTGCAACATGCAGACGAAGATCACCAAGCGCTGAAGAGACGACTTCCAGTGAAGGATCGGCAATGATAAGAATAACATCTCCGTCACACGCATTGAATCGTTTGATTATTGATCGTTGCTCTTTGTCGCTGAAAAACTGAACAATGTTGGAGTCGAGGCTGTCTCCCGTAACCCGCATCCATGTCATGCCTTTGGCTCCAAAGCCGGGAACGATCTGTTTTGCGTATTCGTTTTGAAGGATATTTTTACTCAGTCTGTCAGAGGCGTTTTTGACGTTTATTCCCTTGATAACCCCACCCCGCTGGAGGATCTGTTTGAAGATGCTGTAGCGGGTTTCCTTGAAAATGTCCGTTGCCTCGACAAAGTGCATTGCAAAACGCAGATCAGGCCGGTCCGATCCGGTTTTATCCATTGCTTCCTGCCACGTCATATGCGGGAATGGCCTCGGAAGAATTGTTCCCCCGATCTCAAACATTCTGCAGAGAAGTTCTTCAATAAGATCAAAGATAAATTGTTCGTCTATGAATGAGGCTTCAAGGTCAAGCTGAGTAAACTCCGGTTGACGATTGGATCGCAAATCTTCGTCCCGGAAACACCGGGCAATCTGGTAGTATCTTTCAAATCCTGCAACCATGAGAAGCTGCTTGAAGAGCTGTGGTGATTGCGGCAGTGCATAAAAATGTTTGGTATTGACTCGACTTGGCACGAGATAGTCTCGTGCGCCTTCGGGCGTGCTCTTGGTCAGAATTGGTGTTTCAACCTCGATAAATTCATTTTTATCGAGAAAGTCACGAACGCAGGCGTTGATTTTGTGTCTTTTGATCAGAAATTGCTGCATTCCCGGACGTCTCAAATCGAGGTAGCGGTACTGAAGCCTTAAATCCTCAGAAACCGGTTCATGGCTTATGGTTTCGTTGCCTGTCGAGACCATTGCTTTTTCAGAAATGAGAAACGGAAGAGTTTTGGAACGGCTCAAAATTGTCATGTCGGTGACAATAATTTCAATGTCACCAGTATCGATATTTGGATTTTCCGTTCCCTGTGTCCGTTTTACTACGCTGCCATAAGCGGTGATACAGTATTCGCTTCGAAGAGATGCTGATTTCCGGCAGACCTCTTCAGTTGCAAATTCAGGGCTGAAAACCAGCTGAACGATTCCACTCCTGTCACGAAGATGAACAAAAAGGACTTCTCCGTGGTCACGAAGCGCATCTACCCAGCCCGCGAGATGAACGGTTTTACCAATATCAGCCAATCCAAGGCTACCGCAATTTAATCTGTCGTGATACAGCATAGTACAATTTTCCTTTATTGTTTACTTCTACGACGGCGTCAGTCTTCAGTTATGATTAAATTAAAGTAACTATTCAGCCACAGATTTACACAGATAACCGCAGATAGGTTTAAATACAAAGTTGCCTTTCACGGCTTGAAACTGGAAATTAGAAATTGGGAAAAACAGTACAAAAGCATGAAGCCCAAATTTCTAATTTCAATGTTCCGTGAACGGTTACGTATAGGATAATAATAAAATATCCGTGATAATCAGCGTAGATCGGTGGCTGAGTAATTATAACTGTTGCGATAACCGGCAAAAACTACAGTTGAGTTATTTGAAAGTCACGAATTTAACTGTAGATGGGACTTTTTACGACACCATCAAACATTAAAGCGAAAGTTAATTATATCTCCATCTTTTACTTCATAGGTTTTGCCTTCGAGTCTTACTGTGCCCTTTTTTCTTGCCTCAGCATATGAGCCTGCGCTGATAAGATCTTCAAAGGATACGACTTCTGCTCTTATAAACCCTTTCTTTATGTCTGAATGAATAACCTCTGCCGCGTCAAGCGCTTTGGTTTCTTTTTTTATGGTCCATGCCCTTACCTCATCTTCACCAACCGTAAAAAAAGATACAAGCCCCTGAAGTTTATATGACTCGCTGACAACTCTGTCCATTGCAGAAGCAGTTATATTAAATTCAGAAAGAAAATCCTCTGCTTCTTCATCAGACATTTGTGCAAGCTCCTGTTCGAGTTTGCCTCTTATTATCATGCAGCTTTCCCTGGATGTTATATCCTTTAAATCGGGCATAACGTCATCATCATCTTCATTATTAAACAATACCAGCATCGGCTTAAGTGAAACAAATGCAAAACCTTTAATGCAAGGAGTCGAGGCAATATCAGGATTTTTTCGAAGAGAAATTTCATTTTCAAGATTTTTCTGGCATTCAGCTAAAAGATCCAACTCTTCCTGGTCGATTTTTCTATGGCGCTTTTTTTCCAGTTCAATACGTTCAAGACGTTTTTCTACAACAACAAGGTCAGCAAAAATCATTTCCTGCTCAAGGCTGAAAAAATCGTCTCGCGGTTTTTGAGCTTCAAAACCGTATCCGCTGAAGTTTCGTATCACGTGTATTAAGGCATCACAGTCCCTTACCTGATTCCAGACGTTGTCTTTATTATGGCTCTGCATGCCTGGAAGAAGATATACAACCTGAGCATAAATAGTTTTCTTCGGGTTGTACATACTGCTTAAAATATCTACCCGTTTGTCAGGCACCTTAATTGTGCCGATACGATCTTCTCCCTTATATACTTCTTCATCAACAGCATTATGGGTCAAGGCTTCAAATACTGTTGTTTTTCCTGATCCAGGAAGACCGATAATTCCTATTTTCATTATATTAAACCTCCAAATCAACCTGGTATATTAACAAGCTGTGAAACAGGGACAAGCTGAACCTTTTTTTTAAGTTCAGGCAGCATTTCACTAAACACTTCATATGTAACTGAATGGGGATGGGCAATTCCTACTGCAGTGCCTTTAACTATGGCAATATGAATCAGCTCTCTTATCTGCTTGCGTATAAAGTCAGATTCCAGCACATGATCGATAAAGACATCTCTTTGGGCAAAAGGTATCTGCAGCAGACGTGCAGACGGCTTGCATATGGTTTTATATGTTGTTCTGCTGTCAACAAAAAACAAGCCTCTTTTTTTGAGCACAGAAAATATCTGATACATTTGGGCGGATTCTGTCGTCATCTTTGAACCCATATGGTTGTTGACGCCCTTGATAAAAGGAACAGCATCTATGTTTTTATTCAGTTGATTGATGAGTTCGTCCGGTGACATGGATATGATCAGAGCATCTGGGCCCGGGTCAACTTCCGGATATTCATAAGGCTCCATAGGCAGGTGAAGCATTATTTCAAGGCCTTTTGCGCGGATTTTTT
>CAYYMU010000024.1:0-6563 GCA_964472445.1 uncultured Desulfobacteraceae bacterium | reverse complement strand
GCTCGCAGAACCTGATTGTCTTCTAATAAGTCTTTTAATATAAGAGATCCATGTTTTAATTTTGTCTTAGGATGAATATGCTTCTTTTTTGCATCTTCTTTTTTTGTTGCAGGTGTTGTTGCTTCAAGATGATTTTTCAGATCCTTTTCCTTTATCCTGAGGCCGTCATCAGTATTTTTCAAATCTATAACCCTCTGTTTTACAACTATATCCGGTATAATCCCCTGTGCCTGAATAGATCTTCCGCTTGGAGTATAATATCTGGCGATTGTAAATTTAAGACCATAGCCGTCTCTTAATGTTTCTACGGTTTGAACAGAACCCTTACCAAAAGATGTTGTTCCAACGATGATGGCTTTTTTGTGATCCTGAAGCGCACCTGCCACAATTTCAGATGCACTGGCGCTTCCACCGTTAATCAGCACGACAACAGGGTATTCTCTTTTTGTTTTGTTTGTATGAGCTCTGAAGATTTGTGTATGTTTTTTCAGCCGTCCTTTGATGGATACAATTTTACCCTTTTCAAGAAAAAGATCGGAAACTGAAATTGACTGGTTAAGAAGTCCTCCTGGATTATCACGGAGATCAAGAACAAGCCCCTTTAATGGAACATCTCCTGATTCAAGCTCTTCTAATGCTTTTTTTAGCTCATCGGTTGTGTTGTCCTGAAAATTTGTAATCCAGATATATCCATATCCAGGTTTGATAAGCATTGATTTTACACTGAGCACTGGAATGATATCGCGAACAAGTTTAAAATCAATGGGCTTTGGCGCGCCTTCCCTTATTATGGTTATAACTACAGGCTCTCCTTTTGGGCCTCTCATCAGTTTAACAGCTTCCCACAGCATCATATCTTTTGTTAATTTATCATCTACCTTTATAATTTTATCTCCAGCCTTTATCCCGGCCTTATAAGCAGGAGTGCCTTCAATTGGAGATATCACGGTAAGGAGACCTTTTTGCATGGTTATAACTATACCTATGCCGCCAAACTCACCATGAGTGCCTATCTGCAGCTCCTCAAAAGCTTCAGGCGGCAGTAATGCAGAATGGGGGTCCAGGCTGCCTACCATGCCCTGAACAGCTTTTTGAACTAATTTTTCTGTGTCAACTTCATCCACATAATTTTTCTCAATCAGCTCAATAACATCGGAAAAAAGTTTAAGGCCTTTGTATGTTTCATCCATGCCCGCGGAAAGATTTGTTTTAGATCCGGTTCCGATTGACCATAACAATAATAAGGCAATCATCACTATCCAAAGTTTAATATTTTGCTTTTTTGCTTTTTTCATATAGTGGCTCCTCTTTATCAGCTGTTAATCCACTCAAGCGGATTAACAGGTTTGCCGTGATGGCGAAGCTCAAAATAAAGCTCCGGGCCCATCATCGAGCCTGTATCACCAACAGTGGCAATCACTTCTCCAGCCTTAACATAATCGCCTTTTGACTTAAACAGTTCTTCGGCATGGGCATAGACCGTATAAAAATGATTTCCATGATCTATGATAATCATGTTGCCATAACTTTTAAACCAGCTGGAATAAAGTATTTGTCCATTATATACAGAACATATGGGTTCGCCTCTGTCGGCTTTAATATCAATACCAGCCTTAAAACTTTCTGTTTTACCGCTGCTTTTTTTATGCCTGCCAAAAAAACATGTTATTTTACCTTTAACAGGCATTTTAAGCAACCCCTTAAGAGAACTAAATGTTTTTGGCAAGGAGTTTTCAACCTTTTTAGAAGGCTGGTCTGGCATTTGTGCAAAAGATCGGATCTTATGATCCAATTCAGCAGCTGTCTGTTTTAATGCTTCAATCGCAGCTAATCGCAGCTTTTTTTTATTTTTTATATTACCAAGTATCTTCGTTCGTTTCTCGTTTTCCCTGGACATGATACTGATCTGGCTGTTTAAGACTTGTTCGAGTGAGAGTTTTTCCTTTTTCTGCGCGTCTATTCTGTTTAACATCTGCTTCTGAACATCCATGTCTTTTATAAATTGTTCCCGGATTTTCCTGTCATAATCAAGAATTCGTTTCATGATAATTTTTTTATAAAAGAATTCGTTTATTGATTCAGCAGAGGCAAGAACGTTCATTTCGCCAAGCAGGTTTATTTTGTAAGCAGCTACCAAACGTCTGGAAACATAATTTTTGCTTATTTCAGTTCTTTTTTTAAGAGCATTGTATGTGCCGGATGCCTGCTCAAAATTTTTTTCAAGTAAGGCCAGTTCGGATTTAAGTGCTGAAGATTTTTTTCTGGCATCGTTTAAGGCAAGATCTGTTTCATTAAAGCTGTTGATAACAGATATTTCCTTTAGAGCAAAAGCCTGTAGTCTCGTGGTCTGTTTTTCCAGTTTACGGTCAATATTTTCCGCTTTTTTTCTGGCTGTTTTAATTTCTGCGTTAACCGGTTTCAGGTTGTCAGTTCTTTCACTGTCAGCAGCCCTGATATCTACGGCTGAATGTAAAAATACAATGCTGACCACAATAAAAATTTCAGGAATACGCAGTATAAAATGAAAAATTTTCATCCAGCTCAGCGTTTTAAGAATTGTCTTAGAGAAATAAAACATCCTAACCATCCAGCAAGCATGCTGCAACATATTATTATTATAGACATTTTCAGGGAAAGGAATTTGATGTATAAAAGATCTGATGACAAACCAAATTTAATATTAGAAGATATTAACATAAAAACAACAAATAACGAGGCAAGGCCGAGAATTCCTCCGAGCGCTCCCTGGATAAGGCCTTGTATATAAAAAGGAGTTTTGATAAAGCTGTCAGTTGCTCCTACAAGACGCATGATTTCAATTTCTTCACTTCTTGAATAAATTACAAGCCTGATAGTGTTAGCGACAATAAAAACTGAAGCTATAAAAAAAATTCCACTCATGGCATATCCGGTTAATCTGAACAACTCAAAAACCTTAACAAATCTCCCAATCCATTTTTTGCCATATTCAACAGAATCTATTTCAGGAATCGATTCAATCTGTTTAGCCAGATTTTCAAGCTGTTTATTGCTCAAAGATGATCCAGAGATATATACTTCAAAAGCATCAGGCAGGGGGTTTTCCTTAAGATCTTCAAAAAGCGATGATTGTTGTTTCATCTGCTCGCTGATTTTTTTCATAGCCTCCTGTTTTGATATAAAATCAACGCTGGCCACTGTCTGGAATCCCTGAATTTTGTTTTTTATATCAACGATCTCTGCTTCAGGCAGATCCGGCTTAAGATATGCTATTATTCTTATTCCCTTTTGCCATGAGCCCATATAGTTGCCGGCATTAACAAAAAAAAGAGCTAAAGAGCTTACTATAAGAATGGACAGGGATATAGTAATAATCGTGACTACATTCAGGAATCTGTTGGTTCTTATATCCCGGACAGCCCTTTTAAAGAAAAGAATCATTGTTTGATCTGACGTCCGGATTTAAGATGAATTACCCTGTTGCCTGTTTTGCGGATAAGTTCCTTGTCATGTGTTGCAATAATAAGCGTCCCTCCTCTGGCGTGGAATCCATTAAGAAGATCAAAGATAAAATCAGCCGATTCAGGATCAAGACTGCCTGTTGGTTCGTCAGCTAAAATAATCCTGGGGCTTCCTGCAACTGCTCTGGCCACTGCAATTTTCTGCTGCTCTCCTCCAGACAGGCTTTGAGGAAGGGCATTGAACCTTTTTTCCATCCCTACTGTTCTGAGTACGCTGTTCACTTTTTTCTGGATAAACTGCCTTTTTTTGCCCATTGCTTCGAGAACCAGAGCAATATTGTCGAATACGGTTTTCGTGGGTATAAGCTTGTAATCCTGGAATATTATACCGAATTTTCTTCTTAAAAGAGGAACCCGTCTGCGGGAAATTCTGGAAAGATTCATACCCTCAACCAGTATTTGTCCTTCTGATACAGATTCTCCAAGATAAAGAAGCTTGAGCAAAGTGGACTTACCTGCACCGCTTGGGCCGGTAATAAAAAGGAATTCATTTTTGGAGATATCGAGATTTATATCAATTAAAGCTTTTTTTGAACCGTAATTCTTGTGGACATGGAACATGCGAATTATTGAACTTTTATCATTTTCGTCAATCATTCTAAGTCAGTCTCTATCTTTTCTGTATTTCCCATTGCCCAGTAAAGATAGGCTTTTGATATTTTAAAATCATATAATGCATTGTAATAATTAGTCATAGTCCTGGAAAGAAGTGTTTGCGCATCCAGAACATCTGTTGAAGTGGCAATCTGTTCTTTATAGCGTTCCTCATTAATTCTGAAGTTTTCCTTTGCCTGTTCAATGGCTTTTTTTACAGTTACAATGTTTTTTTCAGATTCTTTGTTATTAAGATATCCCTGCTTTACCTCAAGACTTATTTGATCAATAGTTTGGGCTTTACTGTAACGCGCCCGGGCAAGGGCGCTTAATTTTTCCTTTACGCCATATCTGGTTTTACCCCATTCCCAGAATTTCCATGAAGCTGTGGCGGTAATGTTCCAGCTGTCTGGATCGCTTATTTCATTTCCACCATCAACATCAAAATCAGTCCCAAGTTTATAATAATTACCTTCAAGCGTTATAGAAGGATAATAGTCCGCTTTGGTTGTTTCCATGTTTTTTTCTGCAATCTCGATAAGAAGATCAGCTTTTTTTATTTCAAAACGGTTTTTTGGGGCTGTATCAAGGCAAAAATCTATTTTTTTGTCAAAAGTATGGTAATCAAGAATATTCTTGATGTTAACAGAAGTATTGATTTGTCTGCGAAGCAGTATATTAAAATTTGATTCAGATGTTTGAAGGTTATTTTGAGCAATAACAAAATCCTGCTTTGCATTGGCCAGTTCAACCTGGGCTTTCAACAGATCGTTTAACGGGGTCATCCCGACTTCATAGAAATTTTCAGCTACATTTTTGTGCGCTGAAATTTGCGTAACAGCTTCACTCGCAATGGCCGCCAGCTTTTGTGCTTTTAATAGAGTAAAGTATATTTTCTGTGCTTCAAAAATAACTGCCTGACGGTTAATTTTTTCATAAATCTTTGCAAGGTCAAGATTAAGGCCTGCAACCTTATACTTGTTAATCAGAGAAAATCCTTTAAATAAAGGCTGGGTGAATTTTCCTGTAAGTTTGTACTTGTTTTCCGGCACTCCAGTGCCATAAATAGCTGCAGGTCGATCTTCATAATTACGCTTGTATTCATAGGTCGCGCTTAGAGTAGGAAGAAAGGCAGCGCGTTGCTTCAGCCTGGCGGCCATTGCAGCATTTGTATCTTCAACAGACGACTTCAAATCAAGATTAACTCTTACTGCCTCTTTGATTGTCTTTTCAAGCGTAAAGACTGTTCCGGTTTCATCAGCGTTGATAACACACGGAATAAAGAGAAAAAAAGCAATAAGAAAAAAAGCTGAAAATTTATAGTATGGTTGTTTGAAACGCAAACTATCAGTACTCCTTATTTACTTAGCCATCTGTAGTTAAATTCATGACTTTCAAATAACTCAACTGTAGATTTTGCAGGTCTCGCAACAGTTATAATTAAATTACTTAGCCACCGATCTACGCTGATTGGCACGGATATTTTTTTATTTTGCTTTGTGCCACTGTGCCTTTGCCCCTTTGTGCCTAAATAGTTACTTGAATTTAATCATAACTGAAGACTGATTGTTTAAAGTTATTTTAATTCCCAGTGCCGCAAAGCGTCATAGAGCAACTTTTTACGAGTTCATCTTTTTTAGATTGACCCAAATTTATCTTTTATGATATCTCATTACAAGAGATTAGGGAGTGCTGTCTCCAGTTTTCCTTACTCAACGCCTCCACTGAATCCCATAATAAGCTTCTTCCAGTTCAGTGGAGGCTTTTTTATCTTATAATTGTTCTAAAATCAACAAATACTTAAAAAACGTTAAACAGTTCTTTCGTCATTTTTTCTTTTATGCCCCGGCAGATGAACTGTTGCAAAAAAATGAGGATAAAAATTATGAAACAGGAACTCATTAAAATGCTTTGTGAAAAATCTTTTAAATATAACAGCGAGCCGGTTTTTAAACTTGTTTCAGGCAACATGAGCTGTTTTTATGTTAATTGCAAACCCACTACGCTGCATGCAAGAGGAATGTTTTTGATCGGTCATCTTGTGTTTGATGCCATTAAAGATCTGAATGTTACAGCAGCAGGAGGGCTGACATTTGGCGCAGACCCTATTGCCGTTGCAACTGCTTTTGCCTCTGAATTAAATCAACGGCAGATAAATGCTTTTTCAATACGAAAAAATAAAAAAGATCACGGCATTGTCAGATGGATAGAAGGCGATGTAAAACCCAATGACAGAGTTGTGATAATAGATGATGTTGCTACAACAGGAGGATCAACCATAAAGGCAATTGATCGGGCAAGATCCGAGGGTCTGGAAGTAGTTAAAGCGATAATTCTGGTTGACCGCCAGGAAGGCGGTCTTGAAAATATCCGTGAGCATGTTGAAGATGTTTCTGCAATTATTTCAAGGGACGAACTGATAAAGAGGTATCAACTCTAAAAAGACCGGTAAAATTATAAGGATTCAAG
>CAYYMU010000023.1:9303-18216 GCA_964472445.1 uncultured Desulfobacteraceae bacterium | reverse complement strand
TACATACAAACAAATCCCGTAAAATGGCAGGATGATAAATATTATGTCTAAAATTGACCGAATCCGAAATTGAAAAATTTGCCATCGAACTCCTTGAAAAGCAGGGCTACCAATATATTTACGCCCCTTCCATTGCCCCGGACAGCGACACACCGTAAAGAGCAAGATTTGAAGATGTGCTGCTCACGGAGCGACTGCAAACAGCCGTCGGCAGAATCAACCCGTCTATTCCATCAGATATCCGCTAAGATGCTATCAAACAGATTCAAAGGCTAAACTCCCCTGAACTCATTGCCAACAATGAAGCTTTACACCGGATGCTGACTGAAGGAATAAAAGTCGGCTATCAGCAGGACGGCTACAACCGGGGTGATCTTGTATGGCTTATTGATTTCAACAATCCGGAAAATAACGATTTTCTGGTTGTCAATCAATTTACTGTCATCGAAAATAATGTCAACAAACGTCCGGATGTAATTCTTTTTGTCAATGGCCTGCCTTTGGTGGTCATTGAATTAAAAAATCCGGCTGATGAAAACGCTACCATAAGATCGGCATTCAAACAGCTCCAGACCTGCCCTGATAAAGGGCATGCTGGATAAGAAGACCCTGTTGGATCTGATTCGTCATTTCATTGTCTTTGAAAAAACCAAATCAGGTTGGAGCTTGTTTTTTCCCGGAAAGGGCTGTATTAAGGACTGTACTTTTAAATATCATGAAAACATCACAATCTTTTGATACCAATTGATATGTTTGGATATTGGCAAGATATCTGTACTCAAAACTTCTGGCGAGATAGCCTTCAATGGGGTTAGCTGGTTTTCTGTTTAATATCCAAATTATTGTAATATACATCTAAAAAACTGTCTTTTACTAATTTTGGTCAACATCCACGAAGATTGTGGAAATAGTAAGAAACTGTATAATAACTTATGTTTCTTGGCGAAAACAATGATTTTTAAAGAATTCAAAAGATATCTCAATGAGATTTCAGCGCTGGAATTCTCAGAAAGAGATAACGAAATCAATCATTCAGCATCTCAGTTAAAAGGAGAAATGAATTCTCGTGGCATATTAATCTCAAGTATTACTCTGCAAAGATTGGCGGAATTCTTTTACTCAGAGTACGAAGCAAGAAGTAAATTTATTAGAAGCTTCATTGTTGAAAATATTGGCAAGCTGGATTTAAAAACTTTGTCCGATCCAATTACGGAGGCAAAAACATTATTTCAGGCCATTTCAGAAGCAGAAAAAATAAAACTAAGTGGTATGTATGATGCTGTATCTGCTCAAGCGCGGAGCGGTCTTCATAACCAAAGCTTTCAAGAGCAAATTGACAATGCTCTGTTTCAGAAAATGGATATTCTATTAAAGAAAAACAATCTATATGTTGAGTTTGAGTACAAAGCCTGTACTGAGGCAAAGTCGTCAGATAAAGATATTTTGTTTCTTACTCCAAATATACAAGGAATTGGCGTTGACCTAAAAGAGTTATGGGTACGAATATTCAAAACATAACAACGCCAATTAACCCTGCATAAGAATTGTTTGATTCATGATTTGCACAGTTGGCGGGCTATCACTAAAATCGAATAGTCTGAAAGGAAATATTCTATGTTGAGAAAAGCCAGTCTTTTAATACTTGTATTAATCCTTATTCCATGTATCTCCTATGCTGAAACCGAAACAATCTTTGCAAGCCATGTATATTTGATGGGGGATAATGATTCTAAAAACGATGCCAGGCGCCTCTGTTTTATTGAAGCTAAACGGAATGTTTTGGAAAAAGCAGGTACCCCCCTGTGTCAGGGTAGTTGTCGCATGGTTTGAAAAATAAAAAAACAAAATTTGAGCAGGTGGCGCACGGTGAGAATTAATGGCAAACTATTCGACATACACAGATGAATTTAAAGAAGCAATGGTTCAGAAAATTCTGGCGAATCCTGATCGATCTGTTAAATCCGTATCAGTAGAGGCAGGTATCCCTTCGTCTACATTAGGGAATTGGAAAGATAAGTATTGTCAGAAAAAAGGACTTATTGTGTCAAAAACGAAAACAAACAAATTGAAATCCGAAGATAAATTTAATGTTGTTATATTAACTGCTTCTATGAGTGAAGCCGAAATAAGTGAATATTGTAGAAAAAACGGTATATACCCTGCGGAGATTGAACAGTGGAAGCAAGACTGTATTGCCGGGTGTGGAAATAAATCAGGTGCTGCTTCGATAAAGCAAAATAAAAGTAGTGAACGTAAGTGGAAATTGGAAGCAAAGCGTTTAGAGAAAGAATTACATCGTAAAGACAAGGCGTTAGCGGAAACAGCAGCTTTGTTGGTGTTAAAAAAAAAAGCCCGGGCAATCTGGGGGGATACAGAGAAAAATTCATAATGTTTAAACAAAGACAAATGGCTATATCCCTTATCAATGAAGCATGTATGGCAGGTGCACGAAAAGAAAAAGCATGCGAACTCCTTTGCATAAATATTCGTACTCTTCAACGCTGGAATAAAGGTTCTGAGATAATTGAAGATCAGCGCAAATACTGTAAACAAACTCCAGTTAATAAACTTTGTAACGAAGAACGTTCAAAGATTGTAGAAACATGTAACTTGCCTGAATATAAAAGTTTACCACCGAGTCAGATTGTACCATCCTTGGCTGATAAAGGTATTTATATTGCTTCAGAAGCGAGCTTTTACAGGATTTTAAAAGAAGAAGGTCAGTTAAAACATAGAGGAAAAGCTAAGCCCCGAACGGTAGTAAGGCCAGAACCATATGTGGCAACAGGCCCGAATCAGGTCTGGACGTGGGACATTACATATTTACCAACAACAGTAAAAGGCTCTTTTCACTATTTATACATGATTGTGGATATATTCAGTAGAAAAGTTGTTGGCTGGGAGGTTTATGAAAAACAGACAGATGCTCTGGCTTCAGTTGTCGCAAGGAAGGCATACTTATCTGAGGGAATTGCGGGAAAGGATTTAGTACTTCATTCAGATAATGGATCTCCAATGAAAGGGGCTACAATGCTTGCAACTCTCCAAAACCTTGGTGTTGCAACATCATTCAGCAGGCCATCTGTCAGCAATGACAATCCATATTCAGAAGCTTTATTTAGAACCTTGAAATACAAGCCTGGATATCCTGTTAAGCATTTTGAAAGCCTCGAAGCTTCGAGAGATTGGGTCCTTAAGTTTGTTCGTTGGTACAATTACGAACACAAACACAGCAACTTGAAATTTGTATCACCAGATCTACGACACTGTGGAAAAGATCGAGAAATATTGGAATATAGGAAAAAAGTTTATGAGGAGGCAAGAAAAAGGAATCCTATGCGTTGGGCACGTAAAACACGAAACTGGGATGTACCCAGAGAGGTATTTCTAAACCCCGGGAGAAAGAAGGAGAAGACAACAGATATTAATAAAGCGGCTTAAAGAAATGCGTTTCTTTTTGAATAAAACGATTATGAAAAAATGCGACAAGTAGCTTGACAAACACCGGTACATACATTGAAAGCTATACCCAAGTAAAGAATTACCAATTAACAAAAGATGAAATTATTACATATTCGGCTGCATTATTGAAGATTGAAACTTTAAAAGAAGAATGGAAGTTTGTTGGTCAAAATATGGCTATCGATATATCAGTAAAAGCCGATGTTGATATAAGCAAAATAAAAAATCAATTATTAGCAATAACCCAAGATAAGAGTGTTCAGAATAAAATTAAGGCGCAACAAAGAAAATTAGAAGAACTTGAACGCAAATTTATAAATTTGCAAAATAAACTTTCTTCGGCTGATTCGTCTGAAGCACTTATACTGCGTAAGGAAACAAATGTAGTTTTTAAGGAAATTGATTCAATACAAGCGAAAAAGATTACAATTACATCACAGATTAAAACAAAGACCAAAAATGTTTTAGATTATATTGAATTGGAAATGACACAGGCAGAAGTTAAATCGCTTGTTGGTAGTCCTCGTTCAACCGACGATTGTGGTTATAACCTTGTCAATTGGAATTATGGAAATGTGTGGGTAGTTTTTGAAAGCGGTGTAGTTTCTTGTATTGTTAGAAGTACCTCTTTTAGTAACTGTCGTGATAGAGGAAGTTATAAAAGGAACTTAAAACAAAATAGAAGTGATATAAAAACTCCCATGGAAATCATGAAAGTTTTTCTTGCCAACAAATCTCTGCAAACAAAACGCTTGATAACTGCTTTCCTTCATACATCCTGACCATCACATGAAGGGTGTTTGGGGTACGAAATCATCTAACCGAAACCTTTGATACCTGCTATAAATCAAACAACCATCCTCATTCACAGACAGTTGCGATATTGATATAAAATAAATGAACCCGCCGCAAATGGACGGGGTATTAAACAATCATAATAAATTTAAATTATTTGTTTTCTTCAAGCAGCGCTTTTGCGACATTGATGTCATAAGTCTGATTTGGATCAAAACCTTTGCTTTTGAACATGCCGGTTGCCTGTTTGATTGCCTCATAAGGCACCCACTTATGGTCCTTCCACAAAGCAGGGTCATCCTTACTCCAGAGCCTGAAGCAGACGCTGCCTTCTGATTTGCTGACATAGGCGCGAACATTTTTATTATCTGGAAACGGATAATAGTATAATCCTTTTTTATCTTTCATATTTTTACTCCATAAATATTATCATATTGTTTAAATTTAATGAATTCGTAAAAAGTCATTTGTAAGCGACATTGAGCAGTTTTGGAAAAAGATTCGGATTGAGCCTGGCGTTAAAAATTGCAAGCTGTTTGAGGGCGTTAGCCCGAGTTCTTGCAATTTAGCCGGGATTAATTTGAATCCCAAAAATGCTCATAGAGCGAACAAATCTTACTTTTTACGAATTCATCAAATTTGTACATGCTCAAGAGAAACAGTCTTTTTAAGTATATGTTTTGCCGTCTTCTCAAACTGGCTGGTTATATCAGACACAAAAAACCTGGTATCTCCTTTTTTGCTGAGCCGCCCCTCTATTTCACTGTGATTATTCAGAAAACTTTTTACCCTGTCTGCAACAGCCAGCGAAGAATCTATTATGTTTACCCGTTTGCCTATTTTTTCCTGTATAATCCTGTTTAAAATAGGATAATGCGTACAACCGAGAATAAGAGTGTCTATCTGCCTGACTTTTAATGGATGCAGATATTTTTTTACTATCATTCGTGTCTCAGGCTTATTAAGCCATCCTTCTTCGACCAAAGGCACAAGAAGAGGACATGCAACAGAATAAACCTTTGCGTCAGCATTGATTTCCTTTATTTTTTTTTCATATATCCCGCTGTTTATGGTAGCTCTTGTCCCTATAACGCCGATTCTAAAAGTTTTTGAAGCTTTTATTGCAAGTTCTACCGCGGGAGTAATAACCTCGAAAACCGGAATATCATATGTTTCAGACACCCTTGCAGTTGCAATACTCGAAGCTGTGTTGCATGCCATGACAATGAGTTCAGCTCCTTTGTTTAAAAGAAAATCAGTATCTTCAAGCGCATATTTAACAACTGTTTCAGGACTCTTGTTGCCATAGGGTGTTCTGGCTGTATCACCAAAGTAAATGATGTCATAGCCTGACAGATGCTCTGTAAATGCACGCACGACGGTCAAGCCGCCTATTCCTGAATCAAATATTCCGATCATAATAAGTTAAGTTTCGGGTGTTGGGTGTTTAAAAAAGTCACTTTAAAAGTTTTTTTCTTATACATTCCTTAACTAAATCGTCAGGCGCGTCTGTGCGTATGCCCGGGCATAAACCGCCCATAATCTGCCAGTTATTTATATCTATCAGTACACCTTCGATAAAAGGCCATTGTTTGCACATTTTAGGTTTGACTGGATGAATAGTGCAGATTTTATCCCAGAATATACAATAACCATTTTCCTGCTGGGCTAAAACCGGCTTGCCTGAGGACATGCAACAATAATCTTTAACAAAGGTTTTTGGATCTGTTTTTAAATAAGCAGAAATAGCTTTAATATCCTGCTCAGTTACAAAAGTTCCGCCATATCCCTTGCAGCAATCACCGCATTTTTTACAATCAAAAATCTCGGTATTTTTCATAGCATTAATCCCCAGAATTAAGCGCCCACCTGGTTTCCATGGCTTTTTTCAGGGTAACCTGATCCACGTATTTAAGATCGCCTCCCATTGGCACACCAGAGGCTATCCGAGTAACTTTAACCGGATATTTTTTAATAATTTGTCCGATATAAGAGGCGGTTGCCTCGCCTTCGACATTAGTGCCTGTTGCCAGCACGACCTCTTTGATATTATTCTTCTCTATCCTTAATAAAAGCTCTTTAATCCTGATCCGATCAGGCCCTATCCCGCCCATTGGAGAAAGTACTCCATTAAGAATATGATACAATCCTTTATAAGAGCCTGATTTTTCAATTGCCATCATATCAGCAGGCTGTTCCACTACGCATAATATATCGGCAGATCTTGTCTGATCACTGCAAATATTACAAATATCACTGTCACTCAAACCATAACATTTTGAGCATAGCTTTATTTTGTCTTTCATTTCCATTATGCTGTGCGCAAGCTGTTCAGCCTCTCTGCGCGATGCATGCAATATGTGCATTGCAAGACGTTCAGCTGTTTTCTCACCAATTCCAGGCAACTTCGATATGTTTTTAATCAAATTTAAAATGGATGAGGGATAAAAACTCATGTTACATTAATCCTGGTATATTCAACCCGCCTGTAAGCTTGCTCATTTCTGATGAAACCATTTCACTTGCTTTGGCCAATGCATCATTTACCGCCGCAAGTATCAGATCCTGCAACATTTCAACATCTTCAGGGTCAACCACCTCTTTTTCTATCTTAATAGACATAATCTGCTGCTTACCGCTCGCCACAACAGCTACCATGCCTCCGCCCGCAGTTGCTTCGACTGTCTTGTCAGCCATTTCTTCCTGCATTTTAAGCATCTTAGACTGAATCTTCTGGGCCTGCTTCATCATGTTTCCCATGCCTTTCATGAAAAATACCTCCTATAATATCTTGACATCCAAGACTTTTCCGTTAAAAATTTCTATTGTATCTGAAACAAGACTATTATTTAACACCTCTTGTCTCAAACGACTTTCCTTTTCTATTTTCTGCTTTTTATCATTTTCTGGGGTTTCTTTAACAGTTAAAGTCAATTTCATGTTTTTCCCAAAAAAATCTTTACATACCTTTTCGATAATGGCCATATTTTTACTTCGTTTTATGTTATTAATGCTAAAGCCGTTGCCGTTAATCTCAATTTCAAGGCTCTTGTCTGTCAGGTTTTTCAAAACGCCTTTTTCCAGGCTCGCAGCAAGCGCGGAATGGTTTTTAAAAAAAATATCGAGAAGGTTCTTCCATGTCATGTCAAGATTGTCAATATCTGAAACGCCGGCTTGCGCAGAAGGCTCTTCTTCTTCCTGATCACTTTGATCTTCGCTGTATAATGGATGAGCTGTTTCCTGGCTGCCGTAAGATACGCGATTTTCAGAAATACCCTGATTCTTTTTTTCATGGAATTCATTTTTAAGATTATCAAGCTTTTCAATAAGCAGATCAATGGACATTGCCGGTTTTATCTGAAATATCCTTATAAACAGGATTTCAATTGCCAGTTTTGGTTGAGCTGAAAACCTTATCCCGGCTTCTCCCTTAAAAAGAACATCAAAAATCTGGTTTAAAAAAACCAGTGAAACATCCTTTACCTGATCACGCATTCTGGCTATCTCATGTGCAGGAAGATTTACAAGCTTGCTTATGTTTTTTCCCATTTTTACAACAAGCAAATTCCTGAATTGTTCAACCATATCTGCATACAGCTTTTGCATTTCATAACCACGTGCGTAAACATCCTCCAGAATATCAAGAATCGCAGGAAGATCTCCGCCTAAAACAGCACCGGAAATATCAAAGATAATTTTTCTGTCAACAACGCTTAAAATATCAAGAACTTTATCATGAGTTATAGACCCCTCCACGCAGGAAACAACCTGATCAAGAAGACTCAATGCATCTCTCATGCTTCCGCCTGCCTCACGGGCAATAAGCTCCAGGCTCTCAACAGACACATCAAAACCTTCTTTCACGCACAGGTTTTTCATATGCCCGGAAAGCGACTCAATGTCTATCTGTCTGAAATCATATCTCTGGCATCTGGAGAGGATGGTTACGGGAATTTTATCAGGCTCAGTAGTGGCAAAAATAAACATGATATAGGACGGCGGCTCTTCAAGAGTCTTTAAAAGAGCATTAAATGCAGGGACACTAAGCATATGAACTTCATCAATAATGTATATTTTATAACGGCTGTATGCCGGCATATACTTGATGTTTTCACGCAATGTTCTGATTTGCTCTACACCATTATTTGATGCTCCGTCGATTTCATATACATCTGCCGAACTGTCTGACATGATTTCATTACAGAATCTGCAATTATTACATGGAACAGGAACAGGTCCGTTTTCGCAATTCATGGCCTTTGCAAGTATGCGTGCGACAGTTGTTTTACCCGTGCCTCTTGGACCTGCAAGCAGGATTGCGTGAGCAACTCTGCTTGATAAAATTGCGTTTGTTAAAGTACGTGTGACATGGTCCTGGTCAACGACCTGCTCAAATGTTTGTGGACGGTATTTGCGTGCAAGAACGATATAAGACATATGGGTAGTATTCCATTTTAACCACGGAGCACACGGAGTTCACAGATAAACAAAAGAAGTTACAAGTGACTAAAGTCCCTAAAGTGAGCTAAAGTTAATGAGTCGCTACGCTCCGCTTTTTTATATATTATAGAAAATCCAAAGTGCTCTGTGGTCTGGTTTTTTGGCGGAGAGAGAGGGATTCGAACCCTCGGTACCGCTTTTGGCAGCACACACGAT
>CAYYMU010000023.1:0-9203 GCA_964472445.1 uncultured Desulfobacteraceae bacterium | reverse complement strand
TGGCGGAGAGAGAGGGATTCGAACCCTCGGTACCGCTTTTGGCAGCACACACGATTTCCAGTCGTGCTCCTTCAGCCAGCTCGGACATCTCTCCTGGAATTTAGATTTGTAAAATAACAATTCAGGTCATTAAAAGACAAGCTTTTTGACAGGATCAACCGGATAAACAAAATTTTCTTTTCTGTTAATAAACAAGAAATTTCATATTTTAATCCTGAACATCCTGTTAATCCTGTCAGATTTTTTTCAAATGGCGGCCACCCTAATGGCGGAGAGGGTGGGATTCGAACCCACGATCCCGTTATTCACAGGATACCGCTTTTCGAGAGCGGGGCCTTCAACCTCTCGGCAACCTCTCCAGTGGCAAATGGTTTTAATATATTTTTTTACTCCTTGATGTCAATAATCTTTATGGGATCATACATATACCACAAAAAAAATATTTCAATAAATATTTGACTTAAACACACTTATCCGTTTTATTGTCGCTGTCTAAATTAAACAAATAATCATAAAGGGGGAAAATGGCCACAATTATACCTTTTAGAGGAACACTTTATAATCAGGATAAAATTGAAAATATAGCTGACGTTATAACACCACCTTATGATATTATATCAAAACAGGATCAGCAAAATTATTATAAACAAAATCCATATAATATTATCCGCCTGATTCTTGGTAAACCAGCGCAAAAGGATAAAAATAACGATTGGCATTCAGATGCCGCAAGCCTGCTTAACAAATGGCGTTCAGAAAAAATACTGGTGGAGGATAAATCACCGGCCTTTTACCTTACAGCAACTGATTTTACCCTGGGAAATAGAATATTTACGCGTTACGGGCTGATCGCTCTGGTCCGCCTTGAGCCATTTGATAAAGGTATAATTCGTCCTCATGAAAAAACCTTTTCCAATATAAGTGCTGAAAGATTTGAGCTTATAAAGACCTGCCACGCAAATTTCAGCCCAATATTTTCACTTTATTCAGATCAAAATATTATTATGAATTCATTAAGAAATAGTGTCGGCAATAAAAAACCTGACATGAATTTTACAGATAAAGACGGAATGAAACACAAACTCTGGCGCATAACTGACAGCTCTATTCACTGCTATGTGGCCGAAGCGATGAAAAAGAAAACCCTTTTTATAGCCGATGGTCACCATAGATATGAAACAGCTCTTAACTACAAAAACTGGATATCAGGCAAAACACCTGATTTTAACCATAATCATCCAGCAAACTATGTAATGATGTATCTTTGCAGCATGGAGGACCCAGGTCTGATTATACTTCCTGCCCACCGAATTTTAAAAGGAATAAATGATTTAATGCTTGATTCCTTTATTCAACTATCTGAAAATTATTTTAATCTAGAAAAGATTCCGTTTAAAGGCAAAGAAACAGGAGAGGCCGGGTCAAAATTGACTTCAGGCCTTAAAGCAAACAGCTCCAAAAATGCAATCGGTGTATTTATAAGAAATCGTTCGGAATTTTATCTGATGACATTAAAACCAAATGCCATGGAGAATGTTATAAATGAAGACCTTGCAGATTCATTGAAAACCCTTGATGTTACGGTTCTGACACATCTTGTTCTAATGAAAATTCTTGGCTTTAACCAGTCAATGCTTAATAATGAAGACCTTATTGTCTATTCAAGCAGTGAAGAAAAAGCAATCCAATATGTTGCCTCAGGCAAATGCGATATTGCCTTTATTCTTAATCCAACAAAAATTAAACAGATACGTAAAATAGCCGGTCAAGGTCTGATAATGCCGAGAAAATCAACTTATTTTCATCCTAAGGCAATAACCGGTCAGGTTATAAACATGCTGACCAATTAACCGCTCAACCCATCATCAGTTTTACTTCATCAGTATAAGACCCGTCTTTTTGATAAATCAGCAAAGGCTTGCCTGTTTTTATGCCTGGATTTCCTCCTTTAATTCCTTCCACTAAAACAAGCTTTGCCTCTGAACTAATATTTGAATGAATCATACGGCAAAATTTAGGCTCAATACAATTTGAGCGCATCTCAGTGAACATATCAATCATCCTCTGAGCAGAATAAATCATAATAAATTTTCCTGAAGTTCGTAACATACGGCATGCAGTATAAATAACATCATCCAGGTTAATCTTAATTTCGTGCCTGGCAACCGCTTTTTGCAGATCAGGGTTCATCCTTCCTGATCCCGGCTTCCTGAATGGAGGATTGCACACAACAATATCCGCCGGGCCTGAAATCATACCATGTTTCAGATTTTTCATATCACGGCAAATAATAGAGATTTGATCTTCCATATTATTTTCTTTAACATTTATTAAAGCAATATCAGCGAGCTCTTTCTGGATTTCAACACCGTAAATTTTTATTTCTTTATTTTGATACGCAAGAATCAATGGAACAATTCCGCAACCTGTTCCAAGATCAAGGACACTGTCTCCTGGCTGCGATTTGATATTACAAGCCAGTAAAACCGCATCAATTGAAAAACGATAGCCGGTTTGCGGCTGCCTGACCTGCAGGCGGCCCTTAAAAAAAGTATCTGTTGTTAAGTCCCTCATTTTTTATTCATTTTAAAGGGCCAATCTTGAATTTTATCTCTTCGACAAGATCCTTGCCCAAAGCATCATTTATTTTTTTTATAATATCTGTTTTTAAAAATTGAAGATGCTGCATCCATGTCGAGCTGACTACATGCACAAGAAGAAGACTCCCCTTGAATGCCGCAGGCATTGTATTTTCCGCAACGCTATCACCCACAGCGCTACTCCACAAATCCCAAACCTTAACCAGCTCATTATCAGACTCATGCCTGCATGTTTTCAGCAGATTATTGATAAGACTGCCTACATGTTCAAAATCTTTTATATTTTTTCTCTTTTCTGCCATAATAATAAAATATGCTTCTTCTCCGATTTAGCCGGGATTAATCTGAATCCTAAAAATACTCATATAACGAACAAATCTTACTTTTTACGACACCATAATATTCATTTACCACAAAAAACAAAAAAAATCTTAATAAACTACCCCCCGCAAGCGGCGGGGAATACAATCCGAAAGTGATTAAAAATATAAAAGTGCCCTGCCAGGCACCATATTAAAGATAATTTATGGTTTTTGCTTGACTTGGAAGGATTTGTACCTTACTTTACATAAAATATCTTCAAAAATAGATACCATAGATACCTTATAACCATGTCACTTAATACTTGATGAATTTCATTTTCCATGAATTTATCAATACCTACAGGATGTTAAATCTATGAATTGGGATTGGGACAAACTTAAGCAGCAACAGAATACAGGAGGCCCCAAAGTGCCGCCTGATTTAAATGAACTTGTCAAAAAACTTAAAGGGTTTAAGCTCCCTGGCGGTCCAATTATTATTCTTATTCTTGTTGTATTGTTTTTCGGATCTTCTATCTTTTATACTGTTGGAGTAGATGAAGTTGGTATTATTCAGAGGTTTGGAAAATATGTACGAACCAGCCAGCCGGGTCTTAACTTCAAGCTCCCCGCAGGAATCGAAAAGATAACAAAGGTAAAAATAAAACGTGTTTATAAAGAAGAATTCGGCTTTCGTTCCGGAGGAAGAGACCCTAGAAATCATTTTCCAACAGGCAGCGAAAGTATAAATGCATCCCTCATGCTTACCGGAGACCTCAATGTAGGTCTGGTTCCATGGATTGTTCAATACAGAATAAAAGATCCTTATCGCTATCTTTTCAAGGTGCGGGATACTCCCAAACTGCTGAAAGATATGTCAGAAGCAGCCATGCGTCTTGTAGTGGGTGACAGAAGTATCAATGAAGTCATTACAAAGCGGGAAGAAATCGCCATTGAAGCCAGACTCGTCCTGCAAAAAGAAATGGACAATGCAGAAGCTGGCATCAATATTGTAACTATAGAAATGAAAAAAACAAATGTTCCGGAACCTGTACAGCCATCGTTTAACGCAGTCAACCAGGCTGTCCAGGAAAAAGAACAAATGATTTATAAGGCAAAAGAAGATTATAATAAAGCAATCCCTGCTGCCAAAGGTGAAGCAGAAAGAACAATAAAGGCATCAGAAGGATATGCGTTAGACAGGATAAACAGAGCTAAAGGTGATGCTGCCAGATTTACAGCTCTTTATGCAGAGTATTCAAAAGCTAAGGATGTAACTAAAAGGCGGCTTTATCTTGAAACATTAAAAGAGGTTTTACCAAAGCTTGGACAAAAGTACATTATAGATTCTGAACAGAAAAATTTATTGCCCTTACTTAATCTTGGCAAACAAAATGGTGCGCAAAAATGAAATCTAAAGGTATAATAACAATTATCGCTGCTGTTGCATTTTTTCTTGTTGCTTTTGCTTCAGCTTATACTGTTGATGAAACTGAGCAGGTAGTAGTTACTCAGTTTGGGAAGGTTGTTGGCCAGCCAAAAATAGAACCAGGGCTTTACTTCAAGATACCCTTTATTCAGCATGCTACATATTTTCCAAAAAATCTTTTAGCATGGGACGGCGATCCAGGGCAGATACCAACCAAGGAAAAGACCTATCTATGGGTTGATACATTTGCCAGATGGAAAATTGTCGATCCTGTTAAATTTTTTCAAACCGTAAATAATACTGTAAGCGCTCTTGGAAGGCTTGATGATATCATCGATCCTGCAGTAAGAAACTTTATCACCTCTTACAACCTTATTGAAACTGTTCGCACATCAAACAGGGAGCTGGAGGGGCTTGATATAGATGATGAAAACCCCAGAAAAAATAAGCGCAACCTGTACTCCATTAATACAGGCAGGGAAAAAATAACAGAAGGAATATTAGAACAGGCCAAGCCAAAAGTAGCTAAGTTTGGAATCGATCTCGTTGATGTTAAACTCAAACGTATTAATTATGTAGAAGAAGTCAGAAAATCTGTCTATGGCAGAATGATTGCAGAGCGCAGTCAGATAGCTGAAAAATTTCGTTCTGAAGGAAAAGGAGAGGCACGAAAAATTCTTGGTGAAAAAGAACGAGACCTGAAAAGAATAACATCAGAGGCCTACAAAACTGCTCAGATAATAAAAGGTAAGGCAGATGCAACAGCAACCAAATTATTTGCCGAAGCATATGGAATAGACCCCAAATTCTATTCATTTGTAAAGACACTTGAAGTTTATAACTATGCTCTCGATAAAAACAGCTCCATTGTTCTTTCAACAGACTCAGAATTCTTTAAATATCTTAAGGGAGACTTCAGTAAGGATTAGGCTGCTAATACCTGATTGTCAAATAGCAGGACATTGATTAAATTGAGTATTTTTCAAAGGTCTCTCAGCTTCAAGTAATTTTAGTTTCATATCAGGCCCGCCCTGATAGCCGCCAATGCTCATGTCAGATCTGATGACTCGGTGACAGGGAACTATAATGGGAAACGGGTTGGCTGCCAGAGTATTTCCAACCGCGCGGGCGGCTCCTGGTCTGCCGATCTGAGCAGCAATCACTCCGTAGGTACTGACACATCCTCGTGGAATTCCATACTCTGCGCGCAGCACCTCCTGCTGAAAAAGCGAACAGGAATCAAGATGTGCGATACCAAGATCAAACTCAACATCATGCCCATTCAAAAATGCCCTGATATCAATACCTGCGGTATCTATCTCAGCACAAGACGATAATTCAGCCATGGGAAACAGCCTTAAAACTTCTGCATAAGCTGAAAAAGAGGGCCTGGAGAGAATAACTCTGACAATAAAGGGGTGTGCATTAAACAGTGACCAGACCAATGCCACAGGACCAAATGGGGTGGAGTGGATGATAGTCTTTTTCATATATTGAAATACAACCTAATTAACTGCTGAGTTCCTTTGATCTTCTGGTTGCCGCTGCTATTGCCTCGATTATATTCTGTTTAACCTCATATTTGTTCAGTACAGCAAGGGCTGCCTCAGTTGTGCCGCCGGGAGAAGTTACTTTCCCGCGCAGAACTTCAGGAGATTCCTTTAACTCTTCCATGAGCTTGACAGATCCCTTTAAAGTAGTAATTGCCATCAAGGCAGCAGCATTGGGCTCAAGACCAGCAGATATGCCTCCTTCTATAAGAGATTCTATAAAATAAAATACATAGGCTGGCCCGGAACCTGACAGACCAGTTACAGCATCAAGATCTTCCTCGTTAAATTCGATTACTTTTCCCATTTCTTCAAGAATAGACCTGACTATTTTGAGGTCATCACCTGAAGCATGCCTGTTGGCGCTCATGCCTGACATGCCGGCAAGAACAAGAGCCGGTGTATTTGGCATCACGCGTATTACAGGAAGATTAGTCCTGGATTTTTCATCAAGAGGCGTATAAAGAAAATCTTCGATTTTCTGCAAGGATATTCCTGCTGCAATGGAAACAATCATTTTTCTGCTGTGAATTTTGTAGTCTTTTTGCCCTGAAATTTGCGAAAGCACCTGCTTTATATGCTGTGGTTTTACAGCAAGTACAATGATATCGCAGGTTGAAAACAGTTTAATGTTATCTGTAAAATAAGATATGCCATAAGATGACTCCAAAAAAACAAGGCGGTCTTTGTTTATATCGGCGGCATATATCATCGAAGGAGGCAATATATTGGATTTTATAATAGCTCCTATAAAAGCTTCCGCCATATTACCGGCCCCTATAAAACCGATTTTTTTGTTAAGTTCAGGCATGTAACCTCCATATATTAAGTTCATGGTTTCTGAATTTCCGAACCATTAAATAGCTTTTAGGCACAGGGCATGTCAATGATTTTGCGTGAAACATCTTGACTTATCGTTAAGATATCTTTAATTTTTATTTTGGGAAAATCTTATTTTTATAATTGCGGCCAGGAGCAGTGGAAAAATAAACTGTTTGCTGCTCAAGGATTAAGGTTCGAAAAAAACGATTAACCGTTAACGATTATAAAATGAGACCTTTGAAAAATGTTCAATTTTGTTCAAGTTCAAGGAAGGCGACCAAATTTTAAATCAGGTTTAAACGTAGGAATACATTGAGTATTTCGAGGCTTAAAATTTGAGTTTACCCCGTAGCTCCGGCAGATGGTACTGGGGCCTGACGCAGTAATTGGGCAAAATGGGAGGTTTTGCAAAGGTCTCAAAATAAAAGGGGTCTTATGTTTATAGCAGGCTATCTTTTAATGGCTGTAGCAAAAGTCATTGATATTGTTTTAATTTGTTTTATGTGGATTGTTGTGGCACGGGCTGTATTGTCCTGGGTAAATCCAGATCCTTATAATCCTATTGTCCGTTTCATCCATAATACTACAGAACCGGTTCTATATCGCATACGCCAGAGCCTTCCTGTGAATTTCAGCGGCATTGATCTTTCTCCGATCATTGTTTTTCTGGCAATTATTTTTCTTCGAACCTTTATTGTAAGCAGCCTTCTCAGATTATCTAAAACTTTGTTATAATGTAATATCAGCTTTATGTTACATAATTATTTACACAGGTATATATTATTATGAAAATTACACCCATTGACATTCAACAGCAGCACTTTAAGGTAAAATTCAGAGGATTTGACATAAGGGAAGTTGACGGATTTCTTGAACAGATTTCTGATACCTTTGAATTGTTACAACAGGAAAATAAAAGAACTCAAGAAGAAATCAGCAGGATAAAGCTTGAAAATCAGGGATATAAAGAGCGTGAAGAAACATTCAAGCATGCCATGCTGAACTCACAGAAAGTTCTGGATCAAATGAGAAATAACGCTCAAAAATCGGCTGAATTAATTATTGCTAATGCAGAAGTAGAAGCAGAAAAAATTTTAACTATAACTCATAAAAGGCTTTCTCAATTACATGAGGATATAGCTGAACTAAAAAGGCAGCGTATGCAGATAGAAGTTCAGATCCATTCAATAATTGAAGCTCATACTAAACTACTTAAAATCGGAAATGAGAGCACGCAGGCTCTGGATGAAGAAGATGCTAAATTCAAACTGTTAAAACAGTCAATATAGGGGTGATTAATGGCAAAAATTGATGCTTTTTTTAAATTAATGCACGACCAGGGAGCTTCAGATCTTCATCTTGTATCAGGGCAACCCCCTGCTCTTAGAATAAGAGGCGACATGGAAAGGGTCAAATACAAGGTTCTTGATAATGAGGAACTAAAAAGCATGCTGTATGAAATTGCGCCCGAAGATAAGGTAAAAGTATTTGAGGAAACAGGGGATGTCGATTTCGGGTATGAAATACCAGGGCTTGCAAGGTATAGAGCAAACTTTTTTATGCAGAAATATGGGGCTGCTGCGGTATTCAGAGAAATCCCGGCAGATATATTGACAGCTCAGCAGTTAGGCCTTCCATCGGTTATAACAAAACTGGCGTCACTTCCAAGAGGTTTGATTCTGGTAACAGGGCCGACCGGAAGCGGCAAATCCACAACACTTGCGGCAATAATTGATGAAGCAAATCGAACACGCAAGGATCATATAATTACCGTCGAAGATCCTATTGAATTTGTGCATAAAAGCGAGAGTTGCATAGTCAACCACCGCGAAGTGGGTCTTCATACAAAAACATTCAGCTCTGCTCTGCGAGGCGCTTTGCGCGAGGATCCCGATATTATTCTGGTCGGCGAATTAAGAGATCTGGAAACAATATCACTTGCTGTAGAAGCTGCCTCTACAGGACATCTTGTTTTTGGTACTCTTCATACATCCAGCGCTGCTAAGACAGTTGATCGTGTTGTAGAGGTTTTTCCGTCGGATCAGCAGCCACAGATACGTTCAACACTGTCTGATGGACTAAGAGCTGTAATAGCACAGGTATTGTTTAAGCGAATCGATAAAAAAGGACGCTGCGCTGCGCTGGAAATACTGATAGCAAACCCGGCTGTTCGGAATCTTATTAGAGAAGGAAAAACCTATCAAATACCTTCAATGATTCAGACAGGCAAAAAATACGGTATGCAGCTTTTGGATGATGCTATTATGGAATTATATAAAAAGGGATGGATAAGCGCTGAAGAGGCTTATTTGAAATCAAATGACAAATCAAAATTCAGGCCGTTTTTAAAGACTCCGCCTACAGATTTTACAGAAGTATAGGACTCGGGTTCAAAGAAATAGCATCAATAGTAAAATGGGTATCATCTCCAGATTAGTTGTAGTTAATTCTTGCTCGCCTCTGGCGAGAAGCTAAAACAAGTGGGTTATTTCTAATTAAG